>DAIUFO010000105.1:0-11053 GCA_036844545.1 Chloroflexota bacterium | reverse complement strand
CCCCCGCCGCGCCGCAGCAGGCGGCTGGCCTCGCCCGCGGCGCGGGCCAGGGTGGTGGCGGTGGTTAGGCGGGCGGGCATGCGTCTGCCACCAACAGAGCGTAGCTGAGCCTGGAACAGGGCGGCTCGCGGCTGGCGCGGCGGCTTACAATCGGGGCGAAGCATGCACGTCGAGATCGTGACGCAGCTGGGGAGCGAGGTGCTGCCCCAGGTGCGGACACTGCTGGACGTGGCGCTGCAGCACGATGGCGTGGAGTCCATCGGCGAGCACAAGTTCCTGCGGGTGTCCTCGGGGACGAATGCCTCGGGGGTCAAGGCCATCCTGGCGTACGACGGCGAGCGGCTGGTGGGCTACGCCAACGTGGAGCTGTTCCCGATCAAGAGTCCTACGCGGACGGCGAGTCCTGCGCGGACGGCGAGTAGCTGCCGGCTGTCGGCGGAGATGACGGTACACCCGGAGGCGCGGCGGCACGGCACGGCCAGCGCCATGCTGGAGGCGATCGTCGACGAGGCGCGCTCGCAGGACCTCGACCGGGTCGACATCTGGGCCTACCACCAGCTCTCGGGCACGCGCGAGCTGGCTGCCAAGTTCGGCTTCGAGCCGAGCCGGACGCTGCTGGAGATCCGCATGCGGCTGCCTGACAGCTTTCCGGACGCGCCCCTGCCGGAGGGCGTCGAGCTGCGGGGCTTCCGGCCGGGCCGGGACGAAGCGGAGTGGCTGGCGCTCAACAACCTGGTGTTCGAGAGCCACCCCGAGCAGGGCGCCTGGGATGAGGAGGACCTGGCGGTGCGGCTGCGCCAGCCGTGGTTCGAGGCGCGGGATTTCCTGGTAGCGGACAAGGACGGCCGGCTGGTGGCATACAACTGGCTCAAGCTGGACCATGCCGCGCTGGAAGGTGAGATATACGTCATCGGGGTGCACCCGGAGGAGCGGCGGCGGCATTTCGGGCGGTCGCTCACGATCCTCGGCCTGGCGCACATGGTCGAGCACGGCATGAAGGACGCCAGCGCCTACGTGGACGCTTCGAACAGCGGGGCGCTGGCGATGTACTACTCGCTGGGGTTCGGGTTGGATCACAGCGACTTGTGTTATTCGAAGCCGTTGAAGACGCAGAGTGCCCTCACCTAGCCTCTCCCAGTCCTGCGCGGACGGCGAAAGCGATGGGAGAGGAACAGTTGACGTAAAGCTGGCGGGGGCGGCTGAGCGTGAGCTGTGGTATGCGTTCGTGGCTGGCGGGCCAAACCCGCACGTGCTGCAGAGCTGGGAGTGGGGCGAGTTCAAGGCCGCCTACGGCTGGCAGCCGCTGCGGCTGCTGTTCTACCGCGGCGGCGAGCTGGCAGCGGCGGCGTCCGTCCTCAAGCGGGCGGTCGGTCCGGTGAGCATGTGCTATGTGCCCAAGGGGCCGGTGATGGACTACGGCGATCGGGATCTGGCCGCTCAGGTGCTGGAGGCGGTGGTGCGGCTGGCGCGCCGGCAGCGGGCCATTTACCTGAAGATCGACCCCGACGTGCCGCTCGAAGACGAGGGCACACGCGAGCTGCTGGGACGGCACGGATTCCGGCCGGGTGAGAACATCCAGCGGCCGAACACGATGATGCTCGACGTCAGCGGCACGGAGGAGGATGTGCTGGGCCGGATGAAGCCGAAATGGCGCTACAACATCCGGCTGGCGGAGAAGAAGGGCGTCGAGGTGGTCCAAGCTGGGCCCGAGGACTTCGAGGACTTCTACCAGGTCTACAAGGAAACGGGCGAACGAGACTACTTCATCATCCGGCCCTACGACTACTGCCGGCTGGAGTGGCAGACGTTCCTGGAGGCCGGGATGGCGTCGTTCTGGCTGGCGAAGTACGAGGGCCAGACGCTGGCGGGCATCATGCCCTTCGTCATGGGCCGGCGGATGTGGTACTTCTTCGGCGCCTCCAACAACCTGCACCGCAACCTGATGCCGAACCACCTGCTGCAGTGGCGGGCCATCCAGTGGGGCCGCTCGGTGGGCTGCACCGAGTACGACATGTGGGGCATTCCGGACGTGCTGGAGGAAGGCCAGCCACTGTGGGGGGTGTACCTGTTCAAGCAAGGCTTCGGCGCCGAGCCGGCGCACTGGGCCGGCGCCCATGACCTCGTGCTCCAGCCGGCGCTCTATGCGCTGTGGACGCGCGGCGTGCCGGCCTACATGCGCCTGCGCCGCCGCCTCAAGGGCGAACGGACGGACGAGCGGCAACTGCCGGGCGTGTAACCCGAATGGGCAGTGGCCGGTAGACAATAGGTACCAGCGCGTCAGGGAGGGCTGGCAAATGAGCTCATGGCGAATCAGTCTCATGGTTCTCGGCTGCGTAGCGTTGGCCGCCTGCGGCGGCAGTCAGGCTGCCGCGCCAAGCGCGTCCGGAGGGCAGGCGGCCAAGCCGGCGGCGAGCGTGGGGGCGGACTGGGACAAGCTGGTGGTCGCGGCCAAGAAGGAAGGCAAGCTCACGCTGACGGTCGGGGCGGGCGGCGGAGCGCAGGCGCGGCAGGTGATCCCGCCGGCCTTCAAGGAAGACTTCGGCATTGACGTAGAGGTGCTGGTCAGCCCGTCCACGCAGATGGTCAGCCGGCTGAAGCTGGAGGGCTCGTCGGGGCTGCACACCATGGACGTGGCCATTGGTGGCTCGGACACGATGTACCTGACCCTTTACGGCGAGAAGCTCATCTCGCCCATACGGCCGCTGCTGATCCATCCCGACGTGCTGAACGGCGCCAACTGGTTCAGCGGCAAACCGTGGTTCATGGATCCCGAACAGGAGTACATCCTGCGGCTCAGCAACGGCGTGACCGGCCAAACGGCGGTGAACACCACCTTGGTGAACCCGACCGAGCTCACGACCATCCAGGACTTGATCAAGCCGCAGTACAAGGGCAAGCTGGCGGCATTCGATCCGACCATCAACGGCTCCGGCGCGCAGCACGCGGTGCTGCTGCAGGTCAAGCTCGGCACCGACTTCATCAAGAAGCTGTACGTCGATCAGCAGCCGGTGCGGACGCAGGATAACCGCCAGCTGGCAGACTGGATTGGTCGCGGCAATTACCCCATCGCCATTGCGATGAACTCGGCCAATTTGGAGCTGGCCAAGCACGACGGGCTGCCGGTCAAAGAGGTGGTGTTCAAGGACGCGCCGCCGTACATGACCGCCGGCAGCGGGCTGATGGCCCTGCTGAAGGGCGCGCCCCATCCCGCGGCAGCGCAGCTGTTCCTGAACTGGATGGCGATGCCGCACGGCCAAACCGTGTACAACCGCGCCGTATCGATGGTGAGCGTGCTTACGACGGTCAAGAGCGATTGGGTGCCTGACTACGTTATCCCCAAGCAGGGCGTCGAGTACACGGACCTGTATGACTGGGATTACACCGTGAACACCTACCCAAAGGCGTTTGACATCATTCGAAAGACGCTCGGCGCGGGATGAGTCGGGAGTGAGGAGTCGGGAGTGAGGAGTCGGGAGTCGGGAGTCGGACGGGTCTTGCGATTGTGGCGGATGGGAGTGCTTGCGGTTTGCTTGGCGCTGGCAGCGTGCGGCGGTGTGCCGGTGGCTGCGCCGAGCGCCGCGAGTCAGGCGGCGAAACCGGCGGCCAGCGCCAGCGGCGACCCGCAAGCGAGCTGGGATGCGCTGGTGGCGGCGGCCAAGAAGGAGGGCAAGCTCACACTGGCGGTGGCGCCAGGCGGCGGAACGCAGGCGCGGCAGGTGATCCCGCCGGCGTTCAAGGAGGACTTCGGCATCGACGTCGAAGTGCTGGTGGGACCCTCGTCGCAGCTGGTCAGCCGGTTGAAGCTGGAGCAGTCTTCGGGGCTGCACAGCGTAGACGTGACCATCGGCGGCGCAGACACCATGTACCAGTCGTTCTACGGCGAGAAGCTGATCGCGCCGCTGCGCCCGCTGCTGATCGATCCGGAGGTGCTGAAGGGCGCCAACTGGACGGCCGGCAAGCCGTGGTTCATGGACCCGGACCAGCAGTATGTGCTGCGCATCAGCAACGGCCTCACGGGCACCACCGCGGTGAACACCAAGCTGGTGAACCCGAGCGAGATCACGTCGGCCAGCGATCTGCTGAAGCCACAGTTCAAGGGCAAGCTGGTGACGTTCGACCCCACGATCAATGGCGCCGGCGGGCAGCACGCCGCCTACTTGGAATACAAGCTCGGACCAGACTTCATCAAGAAGCTGTACGTCGACCAGCAGCCGATCAAGACGCAAGACAACCGCCAGCTGGCCGATTGGGTCGGCCGCGGCAACTATCCGGTTGCCATCGTCATGAACACCGTCAACATCGAGCAGCTCAAGGCGGACGGGCTGCCGGTGAAGGAACTGGCGCCGTTCAAGGACGCGCCGGGCTACCTGACCGGCGGCAGCGGGCTCATGGCCGAGCTCAAGGATCCGCCCCACCCCAATGCCGCGCAGCTGTTCGTCAACTGGATGGCCATGCCGCACGCCCAGACCGCGTACAACCGGGCCGTGCAGATGACCAGCCCGCTGACGACTGTCAAGAGCGACTGGGCGCCGGCCTACACCGTCCCAAAGCCTGGGGTGGACTACACCGACACTTACGCCTGGGACTACGTGTTCGACGTCTACCCCAAGGCATTCGGGATCGTTCGGAAGACGCTCGGCGCCGATTAGCCTGCCGGCTCTAAGCTGGTAGGTATGCCGGTTACCCAGCTGTGTGTGTTCGAGCGCGACGGGCGCTCGCGAGTGGGCGCCTGGCGCGAGGAGGGCGTGTACGACCTGTCGGCGATGCTGGGGTGGGAATCCATGGACGACGTGCTGTGCCTGTCCGTGGCGCGGATCGGCGCCGCGCTGCGCGGCGTGTCCTGGATGGAGCACACCTCATTTGGGCTGGGTGGGGTGACGTTGAAAGCGCCGCTGGACAGCCAAGAGGTCTGGGCGGCCGGCGTGACATACCTGCGCAGCCGGGAAGCGCGCATGGAGGAGACGCACACGCCGGACATCTACGACCGGGTGTACGAGGCGGAGCGGCCGGAGCTGTTCTTGAAGGCGACGCCGTCGCGGACGGTTGGGCCGGGCGAGCCTGTCGGCATCCGGGCCGATTCGAGCTGGGACGCGGCCGAGCCGGAGCTGGTGCTGGCGATCAACAGCCGCATGGAGGTGGTGGGCTTCGCCGCGGGCAACGACATGTCGTCGCGCAGCATCGAAGGCGAGAACCCGCTGTACCTGCCGCAAGCCAAGATCTACGACCGCTGCTTCGCGCTGGGCCCGGCCATCACGCTGGTGTGGGAGCTGCCGGACGTCCACGACCTCACCATCCGGATGACCATCCACCGCGACGGCGGACCGGTGTTCGAGGGCGAGACCAGCACCCGGCTGTTGAAGCGCACCTTTCCGGAGCTGGTGCGCTGCCTGGGCCGGCACAACAGCTTCCCGCGGGGCGTGCTGCTGTCCACGGGCACGGGCATCGTGCCGCCGGACGACTTCAGCCTGCAAGCCGGCGACGTGGTCGAGATCGAGATCGAGCAGATCGGCGCGCTGGTCAACCCGGTCGTCCGTTTGGATTGACGTGGGCAAGCTGTACGTGGTCTCCACACCGATAGGCAATTTGGAGGATGTGTCCTTCCGGGCGCTGCGGGTGCTGCGGGAGGTGGCGCTGATCGCGGCCGAGGACACGCGGGTGACCCGCAAGCTGCTGAGCCGCTACGACATCCACACGCGGCTGGTGCCGTATCACCAGCACAACCAGCGCTACCAATCGGGCCTGGTGCTGCGGGCGCTGGAGGCGGGTGACGTGGCGCTGGTGTCCGACGCGGGCACGCCGGTGCTGTCCGATCCGGGCCAGGACCTGATCCGGACGGCGATTGGGCTGGGCATCGACGTGGTAGCGGTGCCGGGGCCATCGGCGATCACACACGCGCTCACGGTGGCGGGACTGGCGGCGGAGCCATTCCTGTTCCAGGGCTTCCTGCCGTCTGCCCGGCGGGAGAGGCTGGCGCGTCTGCAGGAGCTGGCCCCGCTGCGGGCGACCTTGGTGGTGTTCGAGGCGCCGCACCGAGTGCGAGACACGCTGGACGAGCTGGCGGTCGCTTTGGGGGACCGGCGGGTCGCGATTTGCCGGGAGCTGACCAAGCTGCACGAACAGGTGATCAGGACGACGCTGGCGGCAGCGCGGGACCAGGTGCCGGAGCGAGGGGAGTTCACGCTGGTGATCGAGGGCGCTCCGCCCCCGCGGCCGCCGGCTTTGGAGGGGGCGGAAGCGCGGCTGCGGGAGCTGCTGGCCGCGGGCTCGAGCCGAAAGGACGCGGCTGAAGCGGTTTCGCTCGAGCTGGGGCTGCCGAAGCGGCAGGTGTACAGGTTGTCGTTGGAGCTGGGCTAACCTACCACACGGCGATGGTGTTGCCGGTGCGGCGTGGGTCGGTGGCGGCGCGGTAGATGGGGCCGTCGCGCATGACGGCTTGGACGGTGCCCCTGGAGGCCCAGGCGCCTTCGGGGACGACGAGGTGGCCTTTGGCCTGGAACTCCTGGAGGACGCTGGGGACGATGCGCGACTCGACGTTGACGGCGGAATCGCCGGGCGTGGCGCTTTGCTCGCCGATGGTCCAGCGGGGATAGTCGATAGCCTGCTGGAGGCTCATGCCAAAGTCGATCACGTTGGTCAGCACCTGGAGGTTGGTCTGGACCTGGAAATGGGCGCCGGGCGTGCCGCCGGCGATCCAGGGCTGGCCGTCGCGTAGGACCACGTACGTGTTCAGGGTGTGCATCGGGCGCTTGCCAGGGGCGAGCACGTTGGGGCTGCTGGGATCGAGGTCGAACCCGCGCATGCGGTTGTTGAACATGATGCCGGTGGGGCCGGCCACGCAGCCGTTGCTGGAAAACAGGCTGTGGATGTAGGTGACGATGTTGCCATGCTGGTCGGCGGCGACGAGCGAGGTGGTGTCTGGCGCATCCCAGCGCGGGACGACGGTCGGGCGCGCCCTGTCCAGGTGGATGAGGCGGGCTCGTTCGGCGGCGTGCTCCTTGGAGAGGAGCATGTCCAGGGGCACGTCCGCGAAGCGCGGGTCGCCGGCGTAGCGAAGCCGGTCCTCGAAGGCGAGCTTGACGGCTTCGATGCCGAGATGGATGGCCATGGCCGAGCCGGGACCGTGGCTGGCGAGGTCGAAGCGCTCGAGGATGTTCATGGCCATGAGCAGGATGAGGCCCTGGGAGGGCAGCGGCTGCTCGGCGATGGTGACGCCGCGGTAGGTGGTGGTGAGGGGTGCCGCCTCCTCAGAGCGGTGGCAGTGGAAGTCGTCGGGGATGAACTGGCCGTCGGAGTGGCGGCAGATGTCCTCGGTGAGCGGGCCGTCGTAGAAGGCGTCCCGGCCACCGTCCATGACCTTTCGGAGCGAGCGGGCATAGTCGGGCTGGCGGAGGACTGTGCCGGGTGGGAGAGCATGGCCGGCGCGTAGGAAGATGGCGGCGCTGGCTTCGCATTTGGCCAGGCGAGAGGCCTGGGCCTCGACGCTTCGGCTCCAGCGGGCGCCTACGGCAAAGCCGTTCTCGGCCAGGTCGTGGGCCGGCGCCAGGCAGTCTGCCAGGCTCTTCGTGCCCCGGCGGGCGAGCAGGCCGGCCCAGCCGTCGACGGTTCCGGGCACGGTGCTGGCGACCATGCCCTCGCTGGGGATGCCTCCGAGGGCGCGGTAGCGCTCGACGCTGGCAGAAGCCGGCGCCGCGCCGTTGGCGTTGAGGGCGCAGACGCGGCCCTCCAAGGCATCCCAGAGCTGCACGAAGGTGTCGCCGCCCAGCGTGCCGGTGAGGGTCTCGACCACGGTCAGCACGCCCGCCGCCGCCACGGCAGCGTCGACGGCGTTACCGCCGGCGTGCAGCATGCGCAGCCCAGCCTCGCTGGCCAGGGGCGAGCAGCTGGCCACGACACCGCGCGCCGCGAAGGTGTCCTCACGCGGCGGGTAGTCGATCACACGACAACTCTACGCGGCCTAAACGGACACTAGCGCTCGCTACACTTCGGGACGTGACCGAGCGCGCGCAGGAACGCATGGCGATGCCCGGGCCCGTACGGGCCCTTTTCCGCTAGCTCGCCTTTCCAGCGATCACATCCGGGGGTTCCTGCCGTGGCAAAGCATTTCTATCTGACGACCGCTATCGATTACATCAATGGCGCGCCCCATCTGGGGCACGCCTACGAGAAGATCGGCGCCGACGCGCTGGTCCGCTACAAACAGCTCACCGGCTATGACACGTGGTTCGTGGTCGGCAGCGACGAGCACTCGATCAACATCCTCACCAAGGCCGAGTCGCTGGGTCGCGACCCGCGCGAGTTCTGCGACGAGATGTCGCAGGTGTTCAAGGATGCCTTCGCCAAGCTGGGCATCGGTTATTCGATCTACGCCCGGACCAGCAGCGAGGCCAACATCAAGACGGCGCAAACGTTCATCCAGCGCTGCTGGGACGCCGGCTACATCTACAAGGGCACGTACCACGGCTGGTACTGCACCTCGTGCAACCGCTTCTACAAGCAGGAGGAGCTGCTGCAGCCTGACAACTGCTGCCCCGAGCACAAGCGGCCGGTGCAGGAGCTGGACGAGCCGAACTACTTCTTCCAGCTGTCGGCGTTCCAGGAGCGGCTGCTGGAGCACTTCGAGCAGCACCCGGACTGGATCCGGCCGGAGTCGCGCTACAACGAGATGCTTAACGTGGTCAAGGGCGGGCTGGACGACTTCTCGGTCTCACGCTCGACAGTGAAGTGGGGCGTGCCGGTGCCGTTCGACGAGACACAGGTGATCTACGTGTGGTTCGACGCGCTGCTGGACTATGTGTCCGGCGTGGGCTTCGCTGACAACAGAGACCGCTGGGACACGTTCTGGCCGTGCGACGTACACGTGATCGGCAAGGACATCACCCGCTTCCACGCGATCTACTGGCCGGCGATGTTGATGGCCGCGGGCGAGGCGCTGCCGAAGCGCATCTTCGCCCACGGCTTCATCAACCTCAAGGGCGAGAAGCTGTCCAAGAGCGCGGGCATCGTGGTCGACCCGCTGGCGCTGGCGGACCAGTTCGGGGCGGACGCGATCCGCTACACGCTGCTGCGCGAGGTGCCGTTCGACCGCGATGGCGACTTCTCGATGGAGGCCTTCCAGAACCGCTACAACGCCGACTTGGCCAACGACCTCGGCAACCTGGTAAACCGCACCGCCAGCATGATCGAGCGCTACTTCGGGGGAACGGTGCCCGAGTCGGGAGTCGGGAGTCGGGAGTCGGGAGTCGCGAGTACGGACTTGGACGCGGAGTTGATGGAGGCTGGCGCCGCGGTCGTCCGGGGCATCGAGCCGCTGATGGAGGCGCTGGATTTCAGCAATGCGCTGGTGGCGATCTGGGGCTTCATCTCGCGGGCGAACCAATACCTGGAGCGGACGTCGCCGTGGCTGCTGGCGCGCGACGAGGCGCAGAAGCCGCGGCTGGCAACGGTGCTGAACACGGCCGCCGAAGCGGTGCGGCTGATCGCCTATTTGGTGCTGCCGTTCATGCCGGCCACGGCCTCGGGCATCGCCGGCCAGCTCGGCTTCACGCTGGACGGCTCGTCCGACTGGGCGCGCTGGGGTTCGCTGCCCGCGGGTACGCAGGTGGGCCAGGTGGAGCCGCTGTTCCCGCGCATCGAATCGTGCTGACTGATACCCACTGCCACGTCCAGACCGCGGCCTTCAACGGCGACCGGGCGGCGGTCCTGCGGCGGGCCGTGGAGGCGGGGGTAGAGACGCTGGTGTGCGTGGGGTACGACGCCGCGACGTGGCGAGCCGCGCAGACATTGGTTGGGGCGGGCGCTGAAGGACTTCGGCTGTACGCCACAGCGGGGCTGCACCCGCACGATGCGAAGGACTTCACGCCGGCCCTGATGGACGAAATCCGTGGGCTGGCGCGGGACGGGAAGATCGTGGCCATCGGGGAATGCGGGCTGGACTTCTACCGCAACCTCAGCCCGCCGGAGCAGCAGCGGGCGGCGTTCGTGGCGCAGATCGAGCTGGCGAATGAGACCGGCCTGCCGCTGGTGATCCACGACCGGGAGGCCCACGAGTCGGTGGTCGAGCTGCTGGCTGCGCACGGGGCGCGCGGCGGGGTAATGCACTGCTTCTCGGGCGACTGGGAGCTGGCCAAACAGTGCCTCGACCTGGGGTTCTACATCTCCATCGCCGGGCCGGTGACGTACGTCAAGAACGACGTGCTGCGCGACGTTGCGGCGCGCCTGCCGGCGGACCGCATCGTGCTCGAGACCGACTGCCCGTACCTCACGCCAGTGCCGTTTCGGGGGAAGCGCAACGAGCCGGCGCTGGTACGGCTGGTCGCGGACGCAGTTGCCCGGGTGCGGGGCGTGTCGCCCGAGGAGGTGGCCGAGCTCACGAGCCGAAACGCCTCGGCCCTGTTCGTGCTGAGCTGAAGCCCGTCGAGCCACCGCCATCAAGTTCCGGATGAGTTGAAAGCGAGCGCGCGGCGCGACCTGGCAGCCGATCATGCTGGCCTCGCCAGTCTGGTGCAGCCTCCGCGTACCTTCTGAACCATGACTCCCGGTCCGGCCCCCGCCTTCTACACTCCGCTGCTGGACCCCGAGGAGCAGCAGCTCCTGGCCGCCGCCTCCACCACCGCCGAGCTCCAGGACGAGATCGCCCTCGTCCGCGCCCGCGTCGCCCGCCTCGCCAAAGCCACCAGCTCCCCATCCCCCAAGCCTGAGGACTCCCGCGCCCTCGCCCGCATGCTCGATGTCCTCACCCGCATGGCCGCCGCCCAATCGCGCAAGCGCGTCCTCGACACCGCCCTCCCCGAGCTCAACGACTACCTCCGCCGCCAGCTCGACCAACCAGACGACCCTACCGAAGCCTTCGCCCCCAATGCCAGCCTCTGACCCTCCCCGCTTCGAGGCCATCGAGCGCGCCACCAAAGACGTCGGAGCCTTCTCCCAGGCCCTCGTCCGTCGCCCCCTCCGCCACTATCAGCTCCAGGCCGCCCGCGCCATCCTGCATTCCGTCCACCACCGCCAGGGCCGCGTCTTCACCGTCATGATGGGCCGCCAGATGGGCAAGAACGAG
>DAIUFO010000104.1:0-11087 GCA_036844545.1 Chloroflexota bacterium | reverse complement strand
GAGGTTAGCCAGGCCACCCGTCCGCGGCAGCAGCATGCCGATCTTGATTGGCCCGGATGCGACGGCTGGCTTGCTGGCGGCAGAGGCGACAGGCTTCGCCGACACAGAGCCGCTGGCTGCGGCCGGCTTGGCCGAGGCCGGCGCGGAAGGCTTGCTCGCCGCCGAGCTGGCGCTGGCCGGCGCTGAGCTGGCGGCTGGGGAGGCGGCCGGTGCTCCGCCGCACGCGGCCAGGACAAGTGCCGGGATCACTCCGCAAAGCCATCGGGGTACGTGGGACATCGTATTGACTCCTTTCAGCAACCTCAGCCGGCCCGTCGAGCCGGACACTCCCGATAGTACGCCGTGCCGCCCCATTGCGCCAGCGTCCATCTCCGACGCCCTCCGCCAAGAAGTCAACCGATTCCTGACTTAACCACGCTTGACAGCTCTGATACGGTGAGGTCTGTAGTTTGATGCACCGGGAGGCTCTCACCATGTGGTTCAGCAACAACGTTCGGCGCGCGATGCCGCTGTGCCTGGCAGCGATACTCCTTGCCGGTTGCGGTGGATCGCCGGCCGCCGCGCCCGCCTCTTCCGCCGCTCCAGCCCAGGGCAGCAGCGCGGCCAAGCCATCGGGCCCGGCCGCCAGCGCCGCCGCCTCCGGCCAAGCGGTTGCCATCAGGTCCGCCTACACCACCACCAGCGGCACGACCATCCCGGTGTGGGTGGCCAAGGAAGGTGGGTACTTCGCCCAGAACGGGCTGGATGTCAGCCTCACCATCATCGCCCCTGGCGCTCCCATCCTGGCGGCCATCGAGAGCGGCGATGTGCCCATATCCGAGGCCGGGGGTCAGGAGATCGTGAACGCGGAGATCAGCGGCTCGAACCTGGTGATGGTGGGCGGCTTTGGCAGCAAGCCCACTAACTCGATCATCACCATCCCGTCCATCCAGAAGCCCGAGGACCTGAAAGGGAAGACCATCGGCGTCTCCGGCCTCGGCGCTGTCAGCCACGTGGCCGGCCTGCTGGCAGTCGACAAGCTGGGGCTCAAGGGACAAGTCAACTTCATCGCGACCGGCGGCCTGCCGGAGACCCTGGCCGGGATCACCAGCGGCAAGGTCGATGGCGGCGTCCTGTCGCCCCCGCAGACATTCCAGGCTGTCAAGCAGGGCCTGCGCGAGGTGGTCGACATAGCCAAGCTGGGCGTGTTCTCACAGACCTCCGTCGTAGTCACGACCAGGAAGTACGCCAGCGATCATCCTGATATCGTGGAGCGCTACCTCCGAGCCAAGATCCAGGGAACGCACCGCGCTTATACAGACCAGGCGCTGGCCATGCAGGTGATCACCAAGTACGCCAAGATATCCGATCCCGACCTCGCCTCCAAAACCTACGACTACTTTCACGACGGCGAGCTGTGGGGCAAGGACGGCCTCACCAACGAAGCCGCCATCCAGACCAATCTGGACGTCGCCGCGCAAACCAACGCTAAGGCCAAGGACTTCAAGCCCGCGCAGATGGTGGACATGAGCTTCATCCAGAAGATCAAGGCCAGCGGTCTAATCGATCAGCTCTGGGGCAAGTCGAGCTGACTCGCGCCTCTAGCTTCTGATTTCCAGCTACTGACTACCAGTATTCGGCGCTCCATAAAAGCTCGTATTCATTGGGATCTCGTCGGTCGACCGCCGCTGGCCGGCGATCTTTTCGCCCGTCTGCCAATACTCCCCGCGCACGGCCAGCTCCGCCTCCACATCTAGCTCCGCGTTCCAATCGCCCAGCGAGTAGCCGAACCACGGCTGCTTGGGCCGCAGCGCCGGCAGCCCCAGCTCCTCCCAGATGTCCCGGGCGTGTTCCATGAACTCGCGCTTGGGCAGGCTGATGGGCGGGAACGGCTCCTTGAGGGTCGCGTCCCACATCACCGCCGCGTCCTCTGCCGCGCCGCGCTCGTCGTGCCGCGGGCCGTGGCCCACGTCGGTCCCATGGAAGATCTGCACGTCGCGCTGCGGCCGGCTGCGGTAGCCCATGGCCCACCACACCGCGTCCGGGTCCTCGGGATCGATGTCCTCGTCCACCGCCACCACGATCTTGCTCATCGACGGCCGGAACACCACAGCCGCCATCAGTGCCCGCCACACGTCAACCGGCGTGGGCTTGCGGAACTGCACCACCGTCAGCTTCTGCAGGCTGGTCAGCGGCTCGTGCAGCGTCACCCGGACCACGCTCTTCACGCCCACCTGGTTGCGGATGTGGTCCAGGTACAACGGCTCGTAGGCCACCTTCTTGATCATCCCGCTCTCGCTGGGCGTCACCTGGCTGATGATCGAGCACAGGATGGCGTCGCGCCGCCGCGTCACCGCCGTCACGTCCATGAACAGGTTGTATTCCTTGGGGTTCACGTGGCCGTGCGACTCGCCGAACGGCGCCTCGGGCTCCAGCTCCTTGGTGCTGATCAGGCCCTCGATCACGATCTCCCCGTCGGCCGGCACCAGCAAGTCGATGGTCTTGCCGCGGACCAGCCGAAACGGCGCCTGGACCAGCCCGCCGGCGGCCCAGTACTCGTCCATGTCGTACGGCAGCTTCTGCACCGCCACGTAGGACAGGCACGGCGGCCCGCCGATGGCCAGCGCCGCCGGCATCGGCTCGCCGCGCTCCTTGTACTTCTGCCAGTGCAGGTAGGCGCCCTGCCCCAGCTCCAGCGAGATATTGCAGCCGACCCGCTTTGGCGCCTTGATCTGCGCCCGGTAGTTGCCCACGTTGTAACTGCCGCTGTCCGGGTCGCGCGTGATGTAATGGCCGGCGCTGATGTACGGCGCGTTGTCCCAGCCCGGCGTGGAGATCGGCACCGGCAGGTTCTCCACCGTGTCCTCCACGACTTCGTGCACCGGCGCATCCTCGACCACCACCGGCTCGACAGGGTGGTTCCTGGCACGATCCCAGCGCTCCCGGATGTCGTCCAGCTTGGATCCGATGCCGAGGCTGTAAATGCGCCGGTTAGCCGCCAGCGCGCCGACTACCACCGGGATGTCGTAGCGCTTGCCCTTGCCGTCGACCACGTGCTCGAATAGGAACGCCTTCCGGTCCGGCTCCTCGATGCCGCCGCGGAATTGCCAGCGCACCAGCGGGTGCAGCTCGGAGTCTTTGTCGATGGCTCGCGTCACCCGCACCAGCAGCCCTTCGGCGTCCAGCCGGGCGACGTGATCGTGCAGGTCAGGGTACTCGCGCTTGGGATCGGGCATCAAGGCGATAATAGGTCACGTCCCCCTAAATCTCGGAGTTTGGAGCATCATGTTCAAGAAGAAGTTTTCCCCCGTCCTGTTGTTGACCGCCGCGCTGGCCGCTTGCGGCGGTAGCGCCGCCGCGCCCAGCGCCGCGCCCGCCAGCTCGAGCCCGCCCGCTGCCAGCGCCGCGGCTTCAGCCAAACCGGCTGGCTCAGCCAAGCCAGCCGCGTCCGGCTCCGCTTCGGCCAAGCCGGCTGCCTCGGGCGGCGCCTCCTCCAAGCCAGCCGCGTCGCCAGCCTCGGGCGGCGCCTCCTCCAAGCCAGCCGCGTCGCCAGCCTCGGGCAAGCTGCAAACCAGCTACAGCGAGATCTACAACGGCATGACGCCGGTTTGGGTCGCCCAGGACGCCGGCATCTTCAAGCAGAACGGCCTCGACGTCGACCAGACCTACATCGCCAGCTCCAATGTCATCGCCGCGGTCGTGTCGGGCCAAGTTGCCGTGGCTCAGGGCGGCGGCTCGGAGGCGCTCAGTGCCGCCGCTGGCGGCGCCGACCTGGTCGTTATCGGCAACATCGTGCCGGTCTATCCCTACGTGCTCGAAGTAGCCAAGGACATCAACACCGTGGCCGACCTCAAGGGCAAGAAGGTCGGCGTCAGCTCCCACGGCTCGGCCTCGGACATCGCCACCCGTGTTGCCCTCAAGAAGGTAGGCATCGATCCTGATAAGGACGTGTCGATCATCCCTGTCGGCTCGTCTACAAACCGCAGCGCGGCGTTGGCCTCGGGCGCCATCCAGGGTGGCATGGACCAGCCGCCATCCTCGTATAGCCTCGAAAAGCAGGGCTTGCACCCGTTGTTCGACATGGCCTCGCTCAAGCTGCCCACGGTCAACAATGGCATCGTCGTCCAGCGCGCCTGGCTGAACAGCCACAAAGACGTGGCTCAGAAGTACGTCGACAGCATCGTGCAGGGTATTGCCCGCACCAAGAAGGACCAGCCCTTTGCCGCCGACACCCTGGCCAAATACATGAAGCTGGACGACAAAGCCGCGGCCGCCAAAGCCGTCGCCTACGCCGATCAGAACCTCTTTCCCAGCTCCCCGGACATAAAGGCCGATGCCTTCGCCGACGCGGTCGCGGTCCTGGCGCCCACAAATCCCAAGGTCCAGAACTTCGATGTGAATAAGATCATCGATGATTCGCTGGTGCAATCAGCAGTTCAGAGAGGATTGGATAAATGAACGACATCGAACGCTACGTCATCGAAGAATTCGTCGAGGAGTACCGGCTGGGCCAGTACGGGCATGACGAGCTCAGGCGCCGCCTGGTCAATTGCGGCGCCGACCTGTCCATACTCGACGGCCTGCCGGTGGTCGCCGGCCGCGCCCGCCCGGCCATGTTCGCCGGCGCCGACAATCCCTGGCAGGACGGCGGCCAGGAGGTCGAGGGCCAGATGACCACCTACAAGAGCGGCAGCGACACTCTCGAGGCCTACATGGCCTGGCCCAAAGCGCAGGGCCCCAAGCCCGGCATCGTGGTCTGCCACGAGAACCGCGGCCTGGTCGAGTACGTCAAGGACGTGGCCATGGGGCTGGCTTCTCACGGCTACGCCGCCATCGCACCGGACCTGCTGACCCGTGAAGGGCCAACCCACAAGTTCGCCGATCCCGGCGCCGACGTGCCGCCCCTGCTGACCAAGATCCCGCCGGAGCGCCACGTGGGTGACCTGAAAGCGGCGCTCGATCACCTGATCGGCTGGAACATGGGGCCAATCGGCGCCATCGGCTTCTGCTTCGGCGGCGGCCAGACCTGGCGCCTGGTCACCAAGGAGCCTCGCCTCGCCGCGGCCGTGCCCTTCTACGGCCCCAACCCGCCGTTGGAGGACGTGGCCAACATCACCGCGCCTGTGCTGGCCATCTACGGCGGCCTGGACGAGCGCATCAACGCCGGCATCGAGGCCATCACCGCGGCCATGAAGCAGCACAACAAGACCTTCGAGCACACGATCTATCCGGACAGCCAGCACGCCTTCCACAACCACACCAACGCCGACCGCTACAACGCCGCCACCGCCAAACAAGCCTGGGCCCAAGCCCTCGCCTGGTTCAAGCGCTATTTGGGGTGACCCCTCATGTCATCCTGAGCGCCCTTTTTGTCATCCTGAGCGCCCTTTTTGTCATTCAGAGCGCAGCGAAGAATCCGTCCCCCCATGCCTGAGTACCAGCGCCTGCTCCGCCAGCTCGTCATCGCCAACCGCGTCCTGGCGCGCCATGGCGTAGTGGACTCCTACGGCCACGTCAGCATCCGCCACCCCGACCATCCGGACAGCTTCGTCATGGCCCGCGCCCGCGCCCCCGAGCTCATCACCGAGGACGACTTCCAGACCTACAACCTGGAGGGCGACGAGCTGAACGGCGACCAGCGCAAGCCCTACTCGGAGCGCTTCATCCACGGCGCCGTCTACGAGGTGCGGCCCGAGGTGATGGCCATTTGCCACAACCACTCGCCCTCGGTCATCCCCTTCGGCGCCACCAACCTCAAGCTCCGGCCCATCTTCCACATGGCCGGAGGCATCGGCAGCGACGTGCCGGTGTGGGACATCGCCGACGAGTTCGGCCACAGCACCGATCTGCTGGTCAGCAACATGGCCATGGGCCGCTCCCTGGCCCGCACCCTCGGTCCGCGGCCCGTAGCCTTGATGCGCGGCCATGGCTCGGTGGTGGCCGCCACCTCCGTGCCGAACGTCGTTTCGGTCTCCTTCTACATGGAGCAGAACGCCCGCCTGGCCACCCTGGCCGAGATCATGGGCAAAGGCGACGTCCACTACCTCAGCGACGCTGAGGCCCGCGCCACCGGCCAGCTCCAGCTCCTGCCCAACAGCGCCCAACGCGCCTGGGAAGCCTGGTGCGCCCAAGTAGGCATGTCCGAGGAGGACTAGCGACACCAACCAACACCAACCAACAACTCCCTCGCCCGCCGCGGCGGGCGAGGGAGTTGTTGGTTGTGAGGGAACCTTGGGCCAGCGAAGATTCCTCATAGCCGCTAGCGCCCGCCGCGACCTGAACCCTCCTCGACCAGCTGCAACAACCCCCTCGCCCGCCACAGCGGGAGAGGGTTGGGGTGAGGGAACCCCGCGCTAGTGAAGATTCCTCAACATCCGACCCACATTGCCCACGTCCGCAACAGATCCCACCCCAACCAACGCATCCTCAACCTCGACCGGTAGCTCCCGCGAGCTAATCCGCCCCAATTTCGCCCTCAACTCCTCCCCCGTCAGCGGCGCCGAAGGGCTGCCTGGCACGCGCAGCATCTCCGCGCGCAGCGTTTCGCTCGACCGAAGCGTGACCGTCACCACCGCCGGGTAGGTGCTGGCCGCGTGCTCGTTCAGCGCCGGGTCGGCAACCAGCGAGATGCGCCCCATAAGCGAGCGGGTATCGGGCCGCAGCCAGCGCTCCCCCTCGAACTGCGCCACACCCACATCGCCGTCCTGCAGCGCCGCCGCCACCAGGAAGGGCAAGCTGTGATCGGCCGTCTCCCGGGTGGCCGGCCAGGTGCGCGCCTGGTCGGCCATGTGCTCGCGGTTCGTGTGCGAGTCCACCACCCGCACCTCCACCCGCTCGACGTCCTCAGCCGCCGGCCCATGCCGCTGCGCCCCCTCCAGCGCCGCCGCGATCGCCCCCTGCGACGTGCTGATCGCCGGGTATGGCTTCAGCGACACGTCCAGCAGGTGCCAGTGGTCGCCTACAGGCTCCATGAAAGCGTCGCGCAGTTCCGGCGTCCCCTCGACCCCGAGCGCCTCCAGCAGGCCGCCCTTCCCCTCCAACAGCTCTGCCGGCCCCGTGATGCCCGCTCGCGCCAGCAGCGCGCCCAGCGCCCCACTCGCCGCCGTCCGAGCATTGGCGGACGCTTTCAAGGCCGAGATCTCGCCCTGCCGCAGCCCCGCCAGCGAATACGATTGGCAGCCGCCGATAGCCAGAGCCTGCGTGAGCCGCGCCTCGTCCAGCCCCAGCAGCAGCCCACCCATCGCCGCCGCCACCATACCGCTGACAGATGTGTGGTCCCAGGCCCGCCCTGCCGGCGACCGGAACAGCCGCCCCAGCAGCCGCCAGTACAGCTCGTAGCCCAGCAGGATCGCCCGTAGAAACTCGAGCCCGGACGCTCCCGCCAGCTCCGCGAACGCCAGCGCCGCCGCGATGTTGTCGCTGGGGTGTCCGTAGATTTGCCCGTCGCGCACCTCGAAGTCGTTGCAGTCCAGCGCCCGAATGAACGTCCCGTTCGCCAGGATGGCGTCGACCACCGACAGCCCCTCGGCTTCCCCGATCACCGAGCACTCGCCTCGCCCGCCCAGCTCTCGCAGCACCGTGAGCATCGCCCCCGACGCTTCGTGCTCCCGCCCCCCAATCGCACAGATCACCGAGTCCAGCGCATGCCGGCTCGCCGCCTCCAGTGCCTCCGCAGGGATCTTGTCCGCCGTCTCCGAAGCCAGCCAATGCGCGATGCCCTCCAACCAAGTCGCCACCATCAGCCTCCGGCGTTCAGCGTCCGCCGCAGCCCCATGCCCTCCAGGCGCGGCAGCACTTCGTCGCGGAAATACGGGAACTCGTCCACATAGTTGAAGAACGAGATGCCGCAGCCGTCGAAGCCAGCGCTGCTGATGGCCGCCAGCTCGTCGGCGACGTCGTCGGGGCTGCCCAGCAGCGGCGTGCCGCCATTGCCTGAGGCCCAAGCCTTACGAAAGTGCGCCACCTCCTCGGGCGACTTCTTGTCGTGGCCCTTCATCGCCAGCATGTTGTCGATGCACGCCCAATCGGCCAGCTCGTAGGCCACGTGGTGGTAGAAGTCCTCGGCCTCCTTCCGGGTCGGCCGGCAGACGATGACCTGCGTCGTGTAGGCGCCGATTTCGTGGCCGTGACTCCGCGCCTCCGCCTTGGCCTCCTGGATGACCGAGGCGGCCTGCTCGGTCTCGGCCTTGAGGCCCGAAGCCGCGCGCACGCTGGTGAACCAGGCGTCGCAGTTGCGCAGCGCAAAGGCACGGCCATCGCCTGACGAGCCGGCGTTCATGATGATCGGCCGTCCGCCGCCGTACGGCTTCGGCTTCTCCCGGACGCCTTTTAGGTCGAAGAACTCGCCCTTGAAGTCGAAGTCGTCACGTTCCCAAATCATCAGCAGCACGTCGAGCCACTCCTGGCCAAGGCGGTAGCGCCGATCGTGATCGCCTGGCTTCACGCCGAACATCTCGAATTCCCCCTCGTTCCAGCCGCACACGATGTTCAGCCCAAAGCGCCCGTGCCCAATGTGGTCCGCCGTCACAATCTGCTTGGCCGCGATCAGCGGCGGGAACAGCGCCGAGTGCACGGTCCCAAAGACCGTCACCCGCTTGGTCGCCGCCAGCAGTCCACAGGCCCAGGTGATCGTCTCGTACGTGGCGCCCTGGTAGTCCGTATCCCCGCCATACCCCTTCCAGCGTCCGATCGGCAGGATGAAGTCGATGCCCGATTCGTCCGCCATCTGCGCCAGCCGCGGCATGTCGTCCCACTCGCCCGACCATATCCCCGGCGCCTTGCTGACGAACTTCCCCGACGAGCAATTCGCCCCGAAGAACCCCAGCTTCAGCTTGTTCTGGCCAAACATCGCCAGCCGCTCGGCCATCACGTCCCGCGTCGCGATCATGAGCGCTTGCTTCGCTATTCCTCCTCGAATCCCTGCGACGTGAACTTCAGGGTGTTGGCATTCTCGGTCACGATGCGCACCACGTTGTCCGGCACGCCATCGGGGACGTTGGCCTGGATCTCGAGCGTGACTTCCACCTCGGCGCCGAGCAGGCTGGTCAGGTGTTGAATGACTTCGTCCGCGATCTTGCCGGCGTCGCCGGTCACAAGCTTCGCGCGAAGGGGCACTGTGCCGTGGAAACGCCGCGGCTTCTTCGGAGCTGCCGGCGCCGCGGGCGCGTCCGGATCGTAGCTCCCGTGGCCATTGTGAACGGCGCCGCGCGGCAGCGCATGCTCGATCGACGTCCCCAGCGAGAATGGGCCGAAGCCGGCGCTGGCTTGTGCGTCCTCGTCAAGCTGCTTGCGGGCGGCCTCCGGCTTGACGATCACTGACTGGCTGTCGAGCAGCGGCGTTATGACTTCGCCCGTCTTCAGGCCGGTGTAGCTCCCCCTGGCTTCGTCGTACGAATCCGCGTATGCGAACGTCTCGCGCTCCCATGTCAGCAGCCCGATGCCGTCACGGATCGCGCTCGTTAGCACCGGCGAGTCCTTGAGCCGCGGCAGGTACACATACCGCGCGAAGTCTTCCGCCAGCTGCTTGGCCCCCACGTGGTTGTCACGCCACAGCGGCACCCGGTCGAGCTCGTGTCGCAGCCGCGTGCCGGCCATACCGGTGAATACCAGTTCCTCGCTCACCAACTTCTTGCTGGCCCGCACCGCCAGCGCGTCCTGGCCGGAGAGCCGGATCGCCTGCCATGCAACTGCTGCCTGAGGTGTGGCTTGCACAGGTACAAGGAGCCATTGGTACGTCTCCGGCAGACGGGCCGTGACGGCGCCGTCCGCGGCGAGTCTCTGCTCCTCGGCCTGCTTGACCTGCTGCGGATCGAGATTCAGCGCCACCTTCTCGTCGAGGATGGAGTCCCACGCCAGAAAACGCCGCGCGCCCTCGTCCAGGTCCTGCAGTCGGGTCTTATCCGCCGCCAGGAACACAAGCGTATTGCGGTACAGCCGCGGCGCGCTCCCGCGCGATTCGAGGATGGCCTTTGCGGCTGCCTCGGCCGCGCTGTCCGGCTCTCTGCTGTATGGGTAATCGGTCCCAAGCACCACCAGCCCAACGTCGAGCTCGTCGGGGACCTCTTGTCCGGACCGCGGCATCGGATGGACTCGGCAGAATTCACCGGTCCGGCGCAAATCTTCACGCAGCCGCCGGTCCAGCTCCCGCGCGACCTTGTCGAGATCGCGCTTGAGTTGCTCGGCACGATCCTCGGCCAGCTTCGTAACTGTCGGCTGCGTGGAGTACCAGTAGCGCGAGGCACCCTTGTAGAGATAGGTGGCAGCGCCAGCCAGCCGGCGCAGCGCATCATCGAACACCATAGGCGACTCGCCTGGCATCACGCAGCCCAGCTTCACCTGCCGGTCCTCGAGCCCGCGATGAGCCGCCTCCGTGGTGGGCGCCGAGCCAAGGTAAATGGTGCGCGCCACACGGCGGCAGGCTGAGAACTTGCCAAGGTTCGGCAATTCGCCATCCATTCGCAACGGCAGCGAGCTCGGGCCATCCACGTCCTTCTCGATTACCGGCGCCCAGTTGTCCGGCAGATAACGTGTCAGCTCGGATTGCACCCGCGGGTCGGAGATCGGAATGTTGGCCGGCAGGATGAGCGGGTTGGGGTCGCCATTCTCCCACAGCCTGTGGATGACGGCTGCCATCAACCGCAGCACGCCCCGAGTACGCTGGAACCTGGCCAGCGCTGACCAGTCGGTGTACAGCCGGTCGAAGATCTCCGGATGAATCGGGTACGCCGCCTTGATCCGCTTCTCGTAATCGGCGCCTTGACACGCCGGAGGGAGCTCCTGCTGTTGGGTCCGATAGAAGTCCGCGAAGGCTCGCGCCACCACGTCGCGATCTTTGAACTGCGCCGGATCGGCCAGCGGCTCGAACAGGCGCCGCCGGACGACTGCGAACCCCTCCTCGGCGCTGGCCGGCCGCCATGACGATTCGGATCGGCCCACCACATTGCGCAGCCTGTCGAGCGCCTCGCGCCCGCGCTGGCCGCCGACTTCCAGGTCGTCCGCCTGCTCGTGGGGCGAGACCGTCGTATCCGAAGCCGGCAGGCTGATAACCACCAGGCAGTTGCGTGCCGCCCTGGCTGACTCCGTGAGCGCCTGGGCGAAGGTGAACTGCG
>DAIUFO010000103.1:5926-11108 GCA_036844545.1 Chloroflexota bacterium | reverse complement strand
CGGGATAAGTGCCGCCAACGACGGCTTCGCAGTCCCAACCATCGACCAGGCGGGCCATCAGCTCGAACACGGGCTCACCCTCGACCTCGAGGTCCTGCAGCTCGCCCGAGGACGGGTTGGAGGTCTTGACCAGGACGAACACACCCTTGCCGTGCTTGGAGGCGACGTCGAGGAAGGGCTGGACACCATCGCTGCCTAGGTAGGCGTTCACGGTCAGCGCGTCGGCGTCGAAAGGTCCATCCGGATGGAGGAAGGCGTGGGCGTAGGCTTCGGCCGTCGAACCGATGTCGTTGCGCTTAGCATCGACGATGACCAGCAGGCCGGCGTTCTTGGCGTACCTGACGGTTTCCACCAGCGCTTGGAAGCCTTCGGCGCCATACAGCTCGTAGAAGGCAGCCTGCGGTTTGGCGGCGATGCAGACGTCGGCGACGGCGTCGATAACGGACTTGTTGAAGGCCAGTAGCGCCTCCGGCGGCTTGAACTCGCGGAATTCGGGCGGAAGCTGGTCTAAGCGGGGATCGAGGCCGACGCACACGGCGCTGCGCTTGCTCTGCCGGGCCTGTTCCAGGCGCTCTCGAAAGTCAACCAAACTGGGCGGGGGAAGCGTATCATCCTCGAAAGCGAGCGAAGGGGGTGCAGCTGGATGCTTGACACGCCGGCGAGACAAAAGGTCGACCGGGACGACATCTTTTTCGAGCTTACGCGGAGCATGTGCCCCGAGTGCCGGCGCATTATCGACGCCCAGATCAGGCTGCGCAACAACCAGGTGATCATGCGCAAGCGTTGCCCCGATCACGGCTGGTTCGAGTCGCTGGTCTACAACGACGCCAAGCTGTACACCAGCTCACTCAAGTACAACAAGCCGGGCACGATTCCCCTCGAGTTCTCGACCGAGATCGTGGACGGCTGCCCGTACGACTGCGGGCTGTGTCCCGAGCATCAGCAGCACGCCTGCCTGGGCATCATCGAGGTCAACACGGCCTGCAACTTCGCCTGCCCGGTGTGCTTCTCGGATGCCGGCCCGGGCTTCAACCTGACGCTCGACGACGTGGAGCGCATCCTGGATCGCTTCGTGGTCACGGAAGGCAGCCCGGAAGTGGTCCAGTTCTCGGGCGGCGAGCCGTCGATCCACCCGGACATCATCCCGATGCTGAAGATGGCCTTCGCCAAGGGCATCAAATACGTGATGCTCAACACCAACGGCCGGCGCATCGCTCAGGACGACGCCTTTCTGGCCGCGCTGGCCGAGATTCGGCCGGTCATCTACTTCCAGTTCGACGGTTTCGAAGAGAACACTACCTGGACGATCCGTCGCGAGAAGAACCTGCTGCCGGAGAAGCTGCTGGCGCTGGACCGGCTGGCCGCTATCGGGCTGGACGTGGTGCTGGTGCCGACCATCGAGCGCGGCATCAATCTGCACGAAGTGGGCGCCATCGTCAAGTTCGGGGTGCAGCACCCGGCCGTGAAGGGCATCAATTTCCAGCCTATGTTCCACGCCGGCCGGCACATCGCCAACGACCCGCTGCTCCGCCTCACGATTCCCGATGTGCTGAAGGCCATCGACGAGCAGTGTGAGGGGATGTTCGTAGCCAGCGACTTCGTACCAGTGCCATGCTGCTTTCCTACCTGCAATTCCGTGACCTACGCCTACGTCGACGGCGAGACGGTGGTGCCCATGACCCGACTGGTCGAGGTCGACGACTACCTCGACTACATCACGAACCGCAGCGTGCCGGACCTCTCCGGCGAGATCAAGAAGGCGCTGGAGGGCCTGTGGTCGGCGACCGCCGTGCCGGGCACGGATGCCGTGTCGAGCCACTTCCGGATCGCCTGCGCGGCCTGCAATTTGCCAAGCATGGATTTGGACGGGCTGAAGGACCACATCTTCATGATCATGATCACGGACTTCATGGACCCCTACACCTTCAACATCAAGAACCTGATGAAGTGCTGCAAGGCGTTCCTGCTGCCTGATGGGCGGCAGATCCCGTTCTGCGCCTACAACAACGTGGGCTATCGGGAGCAGGTTAGGGAGCAGCTGAGCGCGCGCAAGCCGCGGGCGATTGCCGGCAGCAATGGCCACTGACGCGACCGACGTCAAGGCCTGCTGCGCGGCGCTCTACCAGAACGACTACGTGCGCACGCTGCTGGGCGATTCGTTCCATCCGGGCGGCGCGGGGCTGACGAAGGAGCTGGGCACGGCGCTCGGCCTGAGCGGGGGCGACCGCGTGCTCGACGTGGCCAGCGGGAAAGGGACCTCGGCTTTCGTGCTCGCCGATGCCTTCGGCTGCCGGGTGACAGGCGTGGACTACGGCGACCGCAATGTGGAGGAGGCGAATGCTCGGGGCCATGCCTTGTGCCAGTTCCGGCAGGGCGACGCGGAGCAGCTGCCGTTCGAGGCGGCGACATTCGACGCCGTCATCTCGGAGTGCGCCTTTTGCACCTTCCAGTCCAAACGAACGGCCGCCGCCGAGATGTTCCGTGTGCTGAAGCCAGGCGGGCGCCTGGGGCTCACCGACATGACCCTCTTTGCCGAGCGCATTCCGGAGGCGCTCGACAACCTGCTCAGCATCGTGGCCTGCATCGGCGACGCGCGACCCGCCGCCGAGTATCGCCGCATCCTGGGCGAGGCCGGCTTCGAAGGCTTCGTCGAAGCCGACCAATCGAAGCACCTGCTGGAGATGGTCAACGACATCAAGAAGAAGATCAACCTGGCGCGCTTTGCCGTGGCCATCAACAAGCTGGACCTGGGCGGCATGGACTTGAACGCCGCCCGGGAAACCGCGCTACTGGCCAAGAAGACGATCGAGGCGGGCGCAGCCGGCTATGTGCTGCTGACGGGGAAGAAGCCAGGCTAGCTGGCGCACTGGTGATGGTAGACGTCCGTGAGCTTCTGGAGGAAAGCGGTGGGGTTGCCGCTCACGGCCTGGGCAACCGCGTTTAGGAACTGATCCAACTGGTCGGTAGGGGCCGGCTTGTAGCGCGGGTAGAACGACAGCCAGACCTCGGACTGGTGGCTGAAGGCTTTGAATTCGGTGTTGTAGCAGCCCTGCGTGCTGGCGATGTCGACTCCGGTCCAGAAGTCCAGGACGTGCGAGCTCTCGTGGGAGATGAGGTCGGCCAGGTCATGCGCATCCTCGTTCACCAGGGTGTTGCTGATGCGGATGACGTTGTCGTCCGGACTGAAGAAACCCAGGGCGCCGGCATCGGCCACCGGCGCGGCCAGCACCTGCACGTGGTGGTCGGCCAGGGTCTTCATGTAGCTCGAGCCATGCGTTTGGTCGTACTGCAGCAGCAGAGTGATGGCCGGCTGAAGCGCCGGCGAGGCCTGGACAGTGACCGGCAGAGGTGGCGCACCGGCGATGGCCGCGGCCTGGGGCAGCTGCGCCACCGCCGGCACCACGCCAAACTGCTTGGCCAGGTCGCCGCCTAGGATCGGCACGACGGTGCCGGGCGCCGGTTGCCCCGGCACCGCATCCAGCCAGAGCTGGAAAGCGACGCGCTGGAAGCGCTGGACGATGAACGGGCCGGTCCGCTGTGGCAGCGAAGTGGGCAAGCCGTAGAGCTGGACGGAATTGATGGCGTCCCACTTGGGGATCGCCGTGGGATTGGGGTTGGCAAGGTAGCGAGCCTGGATCAGCGGCTGGGTGAGCCAGCCCAGGCGCACTTGCGTGGCTCGGGAGAAATTGCCGCCCGATCCATCGTCGGCAATGGGCGGCGGGATGCCCAGCGTCTGCAGATCCTTATCGTGGCCCGTTTGGCTCAGGAGGTCGAAGACATTGGCCAGTTCGACGGCGCCGTTCGGCTGGTCGCCGGGGTGCCACTGCAGGAGCGCTGCCTGGGTACCCTGGTAGATGAAGCCGTCCGGCAACTGAAACACGTTCGAAGCCGGATAGCCCAGCGCAGTGACGCCGCCCAGGCGATTGAATTCGGAGTAGAAGCGCGTGATCTGGCCGCGGCCGTCGTAGCCGCTGTCCAGCAGGTTGAAGCCCTTGCCGGTCCCGCCGCCGGTCTCGCTGTAGAACCAGCCCCCGGCGACAGCATAGTCGGACGGCGCCGCGGCCGCGCCGATCGGCATCTCCAGGGCGAGAGCGAGCGCCAGAGCCGCGCCCGCGGCCAGGCGAGCAAGCAGTGACATCGTCTAAGCGCAAGCGTAGCGCGGGTCCTACGCGGACTGCGAGTCATAGGAAGGTAGTGGGAGACCCCCTTACAATTTGCAGGCTTATGTCCAACCCCGTTTGGCGCCCGCTTCCGCCCATGCGTGACACCGATTCGATCACCGCGCTGGCCGCCGCGGGCGGCACGGCTCTGGCCGGAAGTGCCGCCGGGCTGTTCCGGCGCGACGCTGGGGGCGGCTGGCAGCGGTTGGACCTGGCGGCCACCGAGATCCAGGCGATCACCTTTGGCGACAAGCCCGAGGCTGTGGCCGCGGGCGCGGGCAGCGCCGTGGACGTTAGCCACGACGGCGGCCTGACCTGGGAGCGCGGCGAGCTGGAAACGGCCGGCCGGGTGACCGCGCTGGCCATCGCCGGCTCCACGCTGCTGGCAGGCACCGACCGCGACGGGGCGTTCGTGTCCCTAAACGGCGGTAAGAGCTGGACGCTTTCCGGGCTGCGGGGCCAGATGGTGCTGGCCGTCTGTGGCGACAAGCTCGCCGGCACTGACGAAGGGCTGTGGCTGCGCGAGTCGGCGACGAAGTGGCGGAAGCTGGGCCTGGACGCCGTAGTGACCGCGCTGGCCCGGGCCGGCGAGGCCATCGTCGCGGGGACGGAGGACCAAGGGCTGTTCCGGTCGACTGACGAGGGCGTCAGCTGGCACAAGGCGCCGGGCGTCGAGGAAGGCATCAACGCCATCGCCGCCAGCGGGCAGCGGCTGGTCGCCGGCACCTCTGTTGGCCGGCTGTTCGAGTCCCACGACAGCGGCGCGACTTGGAGCGAGCTGCCCGCCCTGCCCACGGCCGTCATGTCCCTGGCGATCGACGGCGAGCGCGTGCTGGCGGGCGCCTATTGGACTGGCTTGTTCGAGCTGGCGGGCGGCCAATGGCAGGCGGCCAACGACGGCATGGAGTCCACGAACGCCATCGATCTGCTGTGGACGCCGGAAGGCTTGCTGGTGGTGGCCATGGATTGCTTGCGGCGGCTGCGCGACGGGCAGTGGCAGGGTCTGGATTCCCCGGCGGCGG
>DAIUFO010000103.1:869-5916 GCA_036844545.1 Chloroflexota bacterium | reverse complement strand
GAGGTCCATCGGCGTCGCCTCGCCGCAGTCGATCCGCTCGAGCATCCTCAGCGCCGCCTCATTGGCACCGCCGTGCAGCGAGCCGTCAGCCTGGGCAGGGATGGGCAGCTGCTGCTGGGCACGAGCGAGGGGCTGTTCGCCGGCGGCAACAAGATCGGCGAACTGGCCGATGTGACGCTGATCCGGAGCGCCCCGAACGGCGACCTGGCAGTCCTGACCGAGGACGCGCTGCACCTGCGGCTGGGCGAGAAGTGGACGCAGGTGCCGCGCTCGGAGCGGGAGCGCACCATCGACGTGGTGTTCTCGCCGTCGTATCCCGAGGACGACGGGCTGCTGCTGCTGACGCTGCGCCAGGGCACGCGTACCTCGGTGGTGCGCTACGGGCCCAAGTCCCAGGAGGTAGACCGCATCTTCGACTACGACGCGCGGTCCCGCTGGCTCAGCGTGGCGCTGCCGCCGGACTACCACGTCGATACGCGGCGGCCCGCCGGCTTCTTTGCCGGGACAGGCGGGTCGCTGTTCCGGCCGGCCTGGCCGGGCGACCACTGGGAGCGGGACATCCTGCACGAACCCAATGCCATCGTGCTGTCGGTAGCGCTCTCGCCGAAGTTCGGCGAGGATCGCGTCGTAGCGGTGGGCACCACGGCTGGGGCGGTCACGACCCAGAACGGCGGGCTGCTGTGGATGACCATGGACGAGGGCCTGGAGGACCGCCGCTGCCTCAAGATGCTGTACGCACCCGATGGGCGGCTGTATTGCCTGACGCCGACCCGAGTTTACGAGCTGGCCGATGGCTAGCATCGACTTCGGGCCGGCACTGGATTTCGGCACCGAGCGGGCGCCGTAGACTACGGGCATGGCGACCCAAGGCGTAGGCATTGTTGCGCGCGAGGCGAAGGCGCCCCTGCGGGTAGAAGAGCTGATGGTGGACGATCCCGGCCCGGGCGAGGTCTTGGTGCGGGTCCAAGCCAGCGGCGTGTGCCACACCGACCATCACATCAAGCAAGGCAACATCGAGGGCTATTTGCCGTGCCTGCTGGGACACGAGGGCGCGGGCATCGTCGAGAAGACGGGAGCGGGTGTCGGCAGCCCCAAGGAGGGCGATTACGTCATCCTGGCGTGGCGTGCGCCCTGCGGCCGCTGCCGCTCCTGCCTGCGCGGTGTACCGCACCTGTGCTTCGACAGCCTCAACGCGCAGCGGCGAATGCACACCGCCGACGGCAACTACCCGCGGCCGGCCTTGGGCATCGGGACCTTCTGCAGCCACACGGTCGTAGCAGCATCCCAAGCCATCGCCATGAGCACCGACATCCCGCCGGAACAAGCGTGCCTGATTGGCTGCGGGGTCATGACCGGCGTGGGCGCGGCGCTGTACACGGCCGGCGTGCGGCTGGGCAGCACCGTGGCCGTGTTCGGCTGCGGCGGCGTCGGCACCAGCGTAATCCAGGGCGCCAAGCTGGCGCACGCTCGGCAGATCATCGCCGTGGACCTGGACTCGCGCAAGCTGGAGTGGGCCAAGACCTTCGGCGCCACGCACACGGTCAACCCGACGGACGGCGACGCGGTGCAGCACATCCGCGACCTGACTGGCGGACTGGGCGTGGACTACACCTTCGAGGCGGTGGGCCTGCCGCTGACGCTGCAGCAAGCGCTGGCCGCTCGCGACCTGGCAGGCGTGTGCACGCTGATTGGCGTGCCCAATACCGCCGCTCGCCTGGAGCTGCCAATGGACGAAGTCTTCTCGCGCGGCGGCTCGCTGCGCGTGAGCTGGTATGGCGACTGCCTGCCGTCTCGCGATTTCCCACTGCTGGCCGGCTGGTACAAGACGGGCGAGCTGAAGCTGGATGAGCTCATCACGCGGCGCATCGAGCTGAAGGAAACCGACGCCGCCTTCGAGGCCATGGAGCGCGGCGAAACGCTGCGGTCAGTGATCGTGCTGCGTTAGATCGATTTCGTCCTTATGGGCGAAGGCGATGGTGTTGTCCACCAGGCGCACCCATTGGGCGGCGATCTTCCAATAGGTGATGGCCGCGGCCGGGAAGCCGGCCACGAAGGGGAACTTGGCGGCGTAGACGTCGCCCGCGCGGGTGGCGTCTTCCGGCAGCTCAGCCTGGCCGCTGAGCTGGATACCCTGGATCGCCTGCCAGTCGGCGTAATCCTGTGAGATAGTCACGAACACGCGCGGGTTGGCCAGCAGGTCCTGGGAATGAACGCTGTCGGGGTCGGAGATGAAGTACAGGTCGAAGCCATCGTTGGCGTAGAACACCGTGGCAGCGCGAGGCTGGCCGTCGCGAGCTGTGGCCAGCGTCATGGTGACGTGCTCACGCATGTAGGCCAGCATCCGCTGGCGGACTTCGTCCACCTAGGAGCTGCGCAAACCTAGAAGCGACTCGTACTCCGTGCGCACATCTTCCGGCGCGGCCTTGACGAAGCCGCGGAGCACGACGGCCAGCAGCGCCAGCCCGCCGGCGCCACCGACGACCGGCAGCCACTCGATCAGGTCCAGCGGCGAGAGGATGAGCACGACGGCTCCGACCAGCACCAGCTTGGGCAACAGCGGCACGCGCGCGTCGCGCAGGAGCTGCCAGCTCAGGAGCATCTGCCCCGGGAGCTGAAAAAAGGTGCGAACACGTTGGATCATGCCTGCTCTTTTTTCAGTCCCGTGTTATGCTCCGCCGGCCATTTTACGGCCTGGAGGCTCGATGACACAAGCACAGCTGCTCGCTTTGGACACCATCCTCCCGACCGTGCTCGGGTGCGTCGGATTGGTGTTCCTGGCCGCGGCGATTTGGCCGCTGGGCTCCGTGCCACGAGCTTACGTCGCCCGCTCGGTGGCGTTCGGGCTCGTGGGCATCGGCTGTATCGCCGTGGGGGTGTGGCTGTTTCTGGCGGTGCTTCGCACGGCCGGCCAGCTCATCGTGCAGGAGGTGCCGCCACCGGGCGGGACCACCAGCATCACCACGGCCCAGCGGCCGAACGCAGCGCCAACAGTCAGCGCGCCACTTTCGACTGCGCCCTCCAGTGCCCCGGCATCGACAGCGCCGTCTGCAAGCATCGTCGCGAGCCCCAGTGCGTCAGTGGCGGCCAGCCCATCGACCCCGGCGCCAACAGTCATTCCGCCTACGCCGACCATCCCCACCAACCTCACGCCGGTCGCCGCGGCGCCGTTCCAGCCGGAAAACACGCCGGCTCACGCGGCGGTGATCGGCGTGGAGTCGTTCGAGCACGGTTCGATGCTGTATCGGGACGACCTCAAGCAGATTTACATCCTGACTCTCGACCAGAAGTTCAAGGTCTATCCGGACAGCTGGAAGGAGGGCCAGAACCCCGATCTTGGCTACGCGCCGCAAGGAGCCAGTAAGGTCACGCCGGGGCGCGGTTTTGGCTGGCTGTGGGCGTCCGATCCGGATGTGCGGCAGTTGCTGGGCGCGGCCCTCACGCAGGAGCAGGGCTTCACCGGCTCGATCAGCGGGGACGGCAGCACGACGACCATTCGCGCCGACGTCGCCTATGCCTTCAATAAAGACGGCGCCTGGGCGTTGAAATAGGCGCTGCCGCTCAGCGGCCGATGCGTCGTTACACTGAGCTTCATGGCTCAGGCGGCGAAGACCAAAACAGCGGCGGAGGACAAGGACAAGCGCGACGCCGTCCAGGTGATCGCCGTCAACAACAAGGTCTACCACGACTACCTGATCCGCGATACGGTGGAGGCCGGGCTGGTCCTCACCGGCACGGAGATTAAGTCGATCCGAGCGGGCAAAGTAAACCTGCGCGAGGCCTACGCCCGAGCCGATGGTGGAGAGCTGTGGCTGCACAACATGCACATTGCGCCCTATGAGGCCGGCGATCTCTGGAACCCGCAGATCCCGACGCGGAACCGCAAGCTGCTGCTGCACCGCGGCCAGATTAAGGAGCTGTCGCGGCAAACGAGGGCAAAAGGCCTGACGTTGGTGCCCGTTCGGTTGTATATCATCCGCGACCGTGCCAAAATAGAGCTTGCCCTCGCCCAAGGCAAGAAGATTTACGACAAGCGGCAGGCGATGGCGGAAAAGGAGGCGAACAGGGACATCGAGCGGGCTGTCCGAGCCCGACATCGCTAAGCCCAACCGCCGAAACTTGGGGATGCTGGGTTTCGACAGGATTGGAGGGTTAGTGGTTGCAAGCCGGGGTGCCAGTCGATATCGTTCCCGTTAAACAACTGGCAAACGTCGGAAACGACAACGAAGCTTTAGCGCTCGCGGCTTAATCAGCCGCGCGTCTGCCTCGACCTTTCCCTGACGGGTCGGGAGCGGGCGTCGAAAGTTCAGGGTGCCGGAGCCAGGACGCCGCTGGAGGCTCCGAAAGATTCAGCGGCTGGGGCAGCCGAATTTCGCCGGTCGAACTACGCAGCCCGAGACAAAAAAGAGCCGGATAAGCTTGTAGATACCATTAGTCAGCCACTTCTGGACGGGGCGTTCGAGTCGCCCCCATCTCCACCAAGAGCCGCCCTTTCGGGGCGGCTCTTCTCTTTATAACGGGAAGAAGGAGCTTATGGCTCAAGTGTTGCTCAGCCCCAGAGGGTGCAGATGGGGAGGGCGAAGATACGCTCCGCGAGCACGAAGGGACGGGGGCCGGTGTGGAGGACGGCGCCGGCTAGGAAGCGGTCGCCGAGGGCCTTTTGGAGCCACAGCAGGTGCTTGGCGTCGGCGACATCGGGAGCCGCGGTGGCTTTGACCTCGATGCCAAGCACGCCGCTGCCCAACTCGGCCAGCAGGTCGATCTCGTGGCGGCCGTCCTTCTCCCGAAGGTGGTACAGGCGTGGCCTCGACGGACTCACCTCGAGCTCAGGGCGTATCTGGGCAACCACGAAGGTGTCGATCAGCCGGCCCATCAGGTTGCCGTCGCGCAGAACCGCGGCCTCGTCGAGCCGAAGCGCAGCACTCATGAGAGCAGGGTCCACCAGGTAGCGTTTGGCTCCCTTCACCAGCCGGGACAGCCGGTTCGTCATCCAGGCCGGCAGGGAATCGAGCACGAACAGGTTGGCGAGGAGGTGGTCGTAGGCGACAGC
>DAIUFO010000103.1:0-843 GCA_036844545.1 Chloroflexota bacterium | reverse complement strand
ATGCCGGCAGCCTGGTACAACGTGTGGTGCTCCGCCAGGCCCGCCGTGTTGAGAGCCAGGGCTTCGAAGTAACGGCGGAGCCGAACGGGATCGCGAGGGCCGTCCAGCAGCTCGGCATCCCTGGTGAGGAGCTGCTCGAGATAGCCATCCAGCCAGGCCTGCCGGGCGACGCCGGAGAGCCGGAGTGCCGGCTCGGGATAGCCACCCCGGAGCGCAAACCCGACGTAGCGTCGGAGGTCCGGGACGTCAGGCGGGAGACCGAAAGCGTCGATCCTGCCTTCCGCCAATCTGTCGACGAACGTCGCGCCGGCAGGGCGGGTCAGGAGCTCGCGAACGGTGAGCCCGTACATGCGCAAGCGGACAACCCTTCCTGTGCCCGGCCAGAGTTCGTTGTCCAGGTCAGCGCGCACGCTGCCCGTGAGGAGAAACCGCCCCGGTCGCGGGTCATCATCGACTGCGCGCTTGACGGCGCCGAGCACTCCGGGGACGGCTTGCCACTCGTCCAACAGGACCGGTTCCCGCTGCGCGGCCAGCGCTGCATCGGGGTCGGCACGAAACGCCGCGGCTTCGGCTTCTCCGTCCAGCCGGATAAAGGTGCGGGCGTGGCGGCGAGCTGTGGTCGTTTTACCGGCCGCTCGGGGGCCGGTGACAAGCAGTGCCGGGCGCTGATCGAAAAGCTCCTTCAGGCGCTCGTCGACGAGGCGTGGAGAGTAGACTGCAGACGCCATTTGCGCACATGATAGCGTTTTCCCTCCTCAACCGGCATTTGGACCATGGTTCAGTAGCGTTTTGGACCATGGTTCAGTAGCGTTTTGGACCATGGTTCAGTAGCGTTTTGGACCA
>DAIUFO010000102.1:7057-11211 GCA_036844545.1 Chloroflexota bacterium | reverse complement strand
GAACGATGGAGGAGGCGCTCGATGAGGTTCGGGTCCGGCTCCTGGCGCTTGGTGTAGTTGTTGACGTCAACTTCCAGGTACTGAACGCGTCGTTCGTAGCCGCCCTCCCGGTAGGGGCGGGTCGTGTCCATGATGAGCTTGGTCCGGACGCCGTGGTCGGCGGCATCCACCAGGTACTCGTGGGTGCGGAAGCCGGGCATGACGACCAGGCTGTCGGAGCCGCGCAGGCGGGTGGCCAGGGCGAACTCCACATCGTGCGGATCGCGGATGTCGATGTCGTCGTCGACCAGGATGATGCAGTCCAGATCCTTGAGCGCGGTGATGGCCGCTATGGCGGCGTTGCGCTGCAGGCCCTCGTCAGCCGCGCGGGCTTTCCTGACCGACACCACAAGGTGGAAGCGGTGCAGTCCGCCGCGGGTCATCTCGCAGTCCAGCACGCCGGGGTGGACAGCCTTCATCGCGCGCAGCACCGCCGCCTCGCGCATGAGCTTGCTCATGGTCAGCTTCTCGACCCCGATGATGGGGTAATAGATGGGGTCGCGACGGTGGGTCACGCACTTGAAGGTGACCAGCGGGGCCGGATCGACCTCCGAGTAGTAGCCGATGAACTCCACGAACGGGCCTTCCTCGATCAGCTCGCGGGTGGAGATTTCCGCCTCAATGATGACCTCGGCTTCGGCCGGCGCCTCGCTGTCGAAGGTCTTGCACTTGACCAGCGGCAGCGGCGCTCCGCGGAAGCCGCCCGCGATCTCCAGCTCGTCGCGGCCCAGCGGCGCCTCGGAGCCCATGGCCAACGCGGCCAGGTTGACCGACAAGTCTGAGCCCAAGCAGATGGCTACGTCGATCTTGTCCAGGCCCTTGTCCATGGCCTTCTGCCAGATGGCGCGCAGGTGACGGCCATTGTCGAGCTGGACCAGGGCCTGGTTGGGGCCAATGATCTCGAAGCGATGGAACGAGCAGTTGCGCTGGCCGGTGTCAGGGTCCTTGGCCATGACCACGCCGCTGCTGAGGTAGCGCCCGCCGTCGCCCTCGGCGTGCTTGAGGATGGGCAGCAGTCGCGTGACGTCGACGCCGGAATCGATGACCTCTTCCTGCGACGGGCCAACGTCTGCCATAACCGGCTTGTGCGGGTGCGTCAAGCCGCGGCCCATGATCTCGCGCACGCCGGACACGTCGGTATCGAACACGGCCAGGATGTTCTCGTTGCTGGCCAGCGCGTTGGCGAACACCGGCACGTCGTAGCCGGTGACGTTCTCGAACAGCAGTGCCGGCCCCGCGTCGAGCTTCATGGCCACACCGGCCAGCTCCAGGATGGGATCGACCGGGGTCTCGACTTTCAGCAGCCGGCCGGCGGCATCCAGCCGCTGCAGCGCCGTGCGCAGGCGGAGATCGACGTTGTCAGGCATGCTGAGCCCAGTTTACTCCGCGGTCCTAGGCGGACGACGGATGACGAGAGCGTCCACGGCGATGCAGCCGTCCGGCCTGGCGATAATGGGATTTATGTCTACTTCAGAGATATGATCGGCCAGTTCTACGGCCAGCCTCGACAGCGAGACCAGGACATCCGCGATGGCTTCCAGGTTTGCCGGCGGCCGCCCGCGCACGCCTTCGAGGACGGGAAAGCCTCGGATCTCGCGGATCATGTCCAATGCCGTCAGCCGGTCGATAGGCGCCAGCCGAATGGCGACATCCTTCAACTGCTCGACGAACACGCCACCCAGGCCGAACAGCAGCGTCGGACCGAAGCTGGCGTCGTTCTTGATGCCGGCGATCACTTCGATGCCGCCGCTGACCATTTCCTGGACCAGGACTTCGCCGTGCTGCGACAGCTCGCGGAAGGCCTGGCGCACCGCCTGGTCCGAGCCGACGTTGAGGCGGATGGCATTGGCCTCGGTCTTGTGCAACAGCTCGGGTGAGGAGGCCTTCATAGCCACGGGCAGGCCAATGGCGCGAGCGGCCAGCACCGCTTCGTCCTGAGACTTGCACAAGTGTTCGCGCGTGACCGGGATGCCGAATTCGGCCAGCAGCTCCTTGGACTCGTGCTCGGTGAGGTTGGGCCCTTTTGTCCGGGCGAGCGCCTCGGCCACTGTGGAAGTTCCCTCACCCTGACCCTCTCCCGCCGCGGCGGGAGAGGGAAGGTTGGCGCGCTCCTTGTCGTACAGCCAGCGCATGAAGCGCACGGCGTCCTGGAGGTCCCGAAACCAGGGCAGGCGCTTCTCCTCCAGGGCGGCGATCCAGTCCTTCGAGTAGCGGGCGTCGCCGATGGGCCAGCTGACCACCGGCTTGCCCGAACGCTTGGCCACGTCCAGCGCCGGCCGTATGTCCTCGCCCTTGAACAGATCGAAGGCAATGGGCAGGAACAGCAGGCCGTCGACGTCGTCGTTGGCCAGCAGCGCCTCCATGCAGTGCGTCGCGGTCTTGATGAAGCCGTGCTGCTCGATGGTCGGCCAGATGTCGCAGGGGTTCTTGGGCGGCATCCAGGCTGGGTATATCTCCTTCAGCTTCTCGACGGTCTTCGGCTGCAGCTCGGCCAGCTCCAGGCCCTCGAGGCCCATCAGGTCCGAGCACACCACACCCGATGCGCCCGACGCGCTGAGGACGGCCATGCGCGTGCCTTTGAGCGGCGGCGGCAGGGTCGAAGCCGCCTTGCAGGCGTCGAGCAGTTGCAGGAAGCTCGACACCCGGTACACGCCGAACTGCCGGAACACCGCGTCCGGGATAGTGTCGTCGCCGATAATGCTGCCGGTGTGGCTCAGCGCCGCCTGGGCCGCGATCCGCGTCCGGCCAGATTTCAAGGCAACCACGCTCTTGTTCCGAGTCACCTGGCTCAACGCATTGGCGAAGCGCTTGCCGTCGACGATTGACTCCAGGTAGAGCCCGATCACCTCAGTGGCTGGATCGTTGGTCAGCCATTCCAGCAGGTCGCTCTCGTCGACGTCGCACTTGTTGCCGATGGTGCAGGCCCGGGCGACGTCGAACATGTTCTCCGTCACGAGCTGGACCAGCAGGCCGGCGGCCATCATGCCGCTCTGGGCCACGAATGAGACGTTGCCCTTCTTCAGCCCGGTGGCTTCGATGATGAACTGGGTGGACACCGGCGGATCGGTGGACACCAGCCCAACGCAGTTCGGCCCCCACAGCCGCGTGCCGGTGCCCTTCGCCATAGCGACGATCTCGTCCTGGAGCCTGCGCCCGTCCTCGCCGGCGTCGGCAAACCCGCCCGATTCGATGATGACGGCCGGCACCTTTTTGGCGATGCACTCGGCGATACAAGCCTTCACATGTACGTTCGGGATCAGCACCAGCACCAGGTCGACGTCGCCCGGCACGGCGCTGACCGACGGATACGCCTTCAGCCCCAGGATCTCCTGAGCGCTGGGGTTGATCGGGTAAATCGCTCCGTCGTAGCCCCGGATGAGGTTATCCACCATGCGGTAGCCGCCCTTCCCAGGGGTGGTCGAAGCACCGACTACGGCGATGGACTTGGGGAAGAAGAACGGGTCAAGGGACATGCCCCGTGATTATGAGGTCTAGATGGGGCGGAGGCTGATGGCGTATGCCTCTCCCTGCTCCTCGCTGGCGAACAGCGCCAATCGCATGAGTTGATTGTGGGCGGCCTCCGGTGTCAACAACCGGGCGGCACGCCCAAGAAACTCGATCTTCTTGGAAATAGGCAGCTGCGACGCAGCTTCGTCGGTCTGCCCTCCAACGCCAAGCTCCGACGTGAGATACAGCAAGTGGCCCTGCAAGCGCAGAGGGCGAGCGAGATCGTTGTCCAGCAAGCACTCAAGGTAGATCGATACTACGCAACACCTCCTTGGGTATATCCCGACGGAGGTGCTTAAGAACAGTGCTCAGCCACTCACGGGTCATGTCCGCCTCTACCTTGCGGATGGCCTCCATCTCGTCCGGGTAGTCGGCAGCATAGGCAAGCGCCTCTAACACGGCGGCCAGCGGCAGATCGTAACCCTCGGCGATTCTCTCTGGCGTATCTCCCGTCTTTTGTAGACAGAGGATGGTGTAGACGCGAACGCCGCGACCGGTGATCTCGGTATCGCCGTTTGGCATCCTCACCAGGTGTTGGAAGGCAATCGCCATTGACGGGAATCCTAGCGAGGCCGGCTACTGGTACAGCTTCTCGACGAACCCGCTTG
>DAIUFO010000102.1:0-7047 GCA_036844545.1 Chloroflexota bacterium | reverse complement strand
GAGGTTATCCACCATGCGGTAGCCGCCCTTCCCCGGCGTACCCGAGGCGCCGACGACGGCGATCGACTTCGGGAAGAAGAACGCGTCTAAGGACATGCCTAGCCCATTATCGGGCCAGCTACTGGTACAGCTTCTCGACGAACCCGCTTGCTTTGATCTCTTGCAGGATGGACAGGTCGACCAGGTCTTCGGGTTTGAGGTTGGCCACTTCGGGCACGTTGGCGGCGGCGATCTTGAGGCTGGTGGCCAGGTTCTCCATGGGGATGTTCATGTCCGGGTCCATGATCTGCGCGGTGCGCTTGAGCGCCGTCTCGAGCACACCCACGTCGTCGAACTCCATCAAGGGAGCGGCGAACTTGGCGGCGGCGGTGGGGTTGGTTTTGATCATATGAATGGCCTCCATGTTGGCCATCAGCAGGCGCTTGAGGACATCCCGGTGGGCAGGCAGGTAGCTGCGCTTCACGGTAACCGGCGTTTGGACGGCTCGCTCGCCACTCTTCGCTTGATCGTAGATGACGGAGCCGCCCTGCGCGACGGCGATAGACGTGAAGGGCTCGCTGTTGATGATGGCATCCAACTGGTGGGAGGTGAGCGCGGCCACGATCGCCGAGTCGTCGGCAATCACGACAATCCCCACGTCCTGCCCGGGCACGAGCTTGTTGGCCTGAAGCACCTGACGCAGCAGGAGGTCAGTAGTCGATCCAGTGCTGGTGACGCCGGCTTTCTTGCCCTTGAGGTCGGCGATGCTCTTGATGGCAGGGTTGGCGACGATGGAGAAGATGCCACCCTGGGCCGAGCCGCCAATCATCACCAGGTCGCCGCCCTTGACGTTGACCGTGGGGATGTTGGCCGCCGAGGCGTAGCCGACGTCGAAGTCCTTGCCGGCGTTCAGGGCGGTGGTCAGCACGGCTGGCCTGACGTAGGTCAGCTCCACGTCCAGGCCGTATTTGTCATACAGGCCGGCAGCCTTCGACACAAACTCGATGGCGGACGTGGTTGAATGCGAGAGGTAGCCGGCCCGCAGCTTGTCCTTGGGGCCACCCGAGGCGGCCGCGGGTCTGGCCGGAGTCGAGGCAACCGTTGAGCTCGACTGCGCCGGCGCCGAGGGAGGCGCGGAGCCAGCGGCACCGCACCCGCTGAGTGCCAGCAGTAGAACCGTGGACAGTCCCTTCAGCACCGGTTTCATGGTCGAATGCCTCCTAAAAACTACGCGGCGAATGCCGGCAGTATACGCTTGCCGGCATGCCGAAGCAGATCATTCAACCCGACGGCCTGAACGTCCCGGGACCCACCCGCTCCTACTCGCACGCTGTACGGAACGGCAACCTGTTGTTCCTGGCCGGACAGACCGGCAATGACGCGCCGGCGCAAGCCGGCATGGGCCGCTTCGAGGCTCAGACGCGGCGTGCATTTGCGCGGATGCAGATGATCCTGGAAGCCGCCGGCGGCTCGCTCGACAACCTGGTGACGATGACGGTGTTCATCACCGACATCCGCTTCGGCGACGAGTTCGTGCGCCTGCGCGGTGAGATCCTCAAGCGGGATTTTCCGGCCAGCGCGCTTATCGGCGTGAGCCACCTGGCGAATACCGAGGCGCTGCTGGAAATCCAGGCCGTCGCAGCCCTGGAGTAGCCGGACGCCCGACAGCGAGTGGTAGATTCGCTCGACGCTCCCCTATTGAGCCGCCACGCTGGTGCGTTATGATGCCAAACGCCTTGAGAATCGTCGTTGGGATGTCGGGGTCGAGCGGCTCCGTGTATGGCATTCGCCTGCTGGAGACCTTGAACCAGCTGCCCAACGTCGAGACCGAGCTGGTCATGACGGCCGCGGCCGAACTGAACATTCGCGAGGAGACTGACTGGGATCCGGCCGACGTGAAGGCGCTGGCCACCCACCTCCACCAACCGGCCGACGTTGGGGCAACCATCTCCAGCGGCTCGTACAAGACCGACGGCATGATCGTGGCCCCGTGCAGCGCCAACACGCTGTCGGGCATCGCCTACGGCATCAACTCCAACAACCTGCTGCTGCGGGCGGCCGACGTGATCCTGAAAGAACGCCGGCGGCTGGTGATCATGTTCCGCGAGACGCCGCTGCACCGCGGACACATCAAGGCCATGCTGGAGGCCACCGAGAATGGCGCCATCGTGATGCCGCCGGTGCCGTCGTTCTATCACCATCCGGAGTCGATCGACGAGATCATCAACCACAGCGTGGCCCGAGCGCTCGACCTGCTGGGCGTGGAGCACAACCTATCGCGCCGCTGGGCCGGCCTGAAGACGATGTCGGACGGCAAGAAATGAGCGGCCCCGTCAGCCAGCGCCGGACCGACGACGGGCGCTACTGGACGCCCGAGATCGAGACCGCTTCGCAGGACAAGCTGCGCGCCGTGCAGGAGGAGAAGCTGCGGCACATCGTCCAGCACTCGTACGAGAACTCGCGCTTCTATCGCCGCAAGTTCGACGAGGCCGGGCTCGAGCCGCGGGACATTCAGGGCATCGAGGACGTGCCCAAGCTGCCGTTGAGCACCAAGGAGGACCTGCGCGAGTCGCAAGCTCGCGAGCCGATGTGGGGCGACATCCTGGCTGTGCCGGTCGAAGACTGCGTGACCGTCCACTTCACCTCGGCCACAACCGGCTTGCCGGTGGCCATGCTGGACACTTGGGACGACTGGCACAACGGCTTCGTCGAGTCTTACGCCCGCGGCATCTATGCCATGGGCGTGCGGCCCAAGGACGGTGTCCTGCCAGCCTTCTCTTACGGGCCGTACATCGGCTTCTGGTCGGCGCACGTCGCCATGGAGCGTATCGGCTGCCTGGTGATGCCGGGCGGCGGCGCCTCGACCGAGCAGCGCATCAACTACATGCGCACCTATCCCATCACTGTGCTGTGCTGCACGCCATCCTACGCGCTGTTCATGGCCGAGCAGGCCCAAAAGCTGGGCATCGACCTGCGAAAGGAAGCCACCATCCGGCTCACCTTCCATACCGGCGAGCCTGGCGGCGCCATTCCCTCGGTCAAGCACAAGATCGAGGAAGCCTTCGGCTGCAAGACCTACGACATCGCCGGCTTAACCGAGATCGCCGCTTGGGGCTTCGAATGTGAGCCGCAGCCGGGCGGCGACCATATCCACGATGACTACGTGCTGTCCGAGGTGTTGGACATCGATTCCGGGAAGCCGGTAGGCCCGGGCGAGCAGGGCGAGCTGATCCTCACCAACCTGTACCGCCACGCCATGCCGCTGCTGCGCTACCGCACCAAGGACATCGTGCGCATCGCCTCCACTGCATGCCCTTGCGGGCGTACCTTCCGGCGCTTCGACGGTGGCGTCATCGGCCGCCTGGACGACATGAAGAAGGTCCGCGGCGTAGTCGTCTACCCATCGAAGATCGAGGAGTGCGTCCGCTCCTTCGGCGAAGTCGCTGAGTACCAGGTACTGTTCCATCGGCAGGAGGGCCTGGACGAGATCACCGTCCGCATCGAGCCTTTGCCGCACGTGGATAGCGCCTTTACCCGCAAGCTGGAGGACCAGCTGCGGCTGACTGTCGGCATCCGCTGCGCGGTGGAACTGCTGGAGCCAGACTCGCTGCCTCGCTGGGACCATAAGGCCCGCCGCTTCAAGGACGAGCGGACCGAAGTCCCGTTCTAACTCTCAGCCAAGTCAAGCCGCGGAAACCAGACTAGCTGCTGACCTTGACGCGCGCGTCGGTCGGGATCACCTGGCCAGTCCGGGGATCGACCGCCTGGCCCTTGGAATTGATGGCGATGCCGGCGACAGTGAGGTTGTGCCCTCCCATGGATAGCTGGTCGCGCCGTCGCGCAGGACGAGGCCGTAGGGGCTGTTCACCCAGGTGAGCGTGCCAGTGGTGAATTCCACGACGTTGGTGTTGCTGCTCCAGGTGAGCAGACCGTTGCTGGTCTGTTGCATGGCGTCACCCTGAGGATCGGACGCCCGTTGGTTGGCGACGCAGTTGCCGACCACGTTCGGAATCAAGCCCGCAATGGTGGCGAACCCAGACTGGAACTGACAACTCGGGGCCGGGGGCGCCGTTTGAGCGAAGGCTGGGGCCGCCGGCAGCAGCATGGGCGCCGCCACAAGGAGCCCAATCAAGCGCCTTTTCATCATTGTTGCCTTTACCTCCTGAACTGCTGTGGGTTGACGCATAAGCGGTGCCACGGCTGGTGTATGCTAAGCGCCACCATCGAGGAGGTGCTCAGCAAATGAAGGCTTTCGCTCGACAGATCCCCGCCCTGATCGGCGCCACGTTGCTCCTGGCGGCCTGTGGCCAGGCATCGCCACCGGCATCGCCACCGGCCAGTGCAGTGGCGCCGGCAGCAAGCGCCGCGGCTAAGCCATCAGGCGCGGGATCGGCAGCGGCATCGGCAGCCGGGAAGCCAGCGGCCAGCCAAGTTGCCATCAAGTCCGCGTACACGACCACCAGCGCCACCATGACGCCTTTGTGGGCCGCGAAGGACGGCGGTTACTTCGACCAGCAAGGGCTGAACGTAACGCTGGCTCGTATTGCAGCCGGGGCGCCCATCTTAAGCGCACTGCAGGGCGGCGACGTGCCGATCGCGTTCGTGGGCGCGCAGCAGATCGTCGAGGCTGACTTGAAGGGGGCGCAATTCGTGCTCGTTGGCGGCTTCATCAACACGCTCGACCAGCAGATTTACACCATCCCCTCTATCACGAAAGTCGAGCAGCTCAAAGGCCAAGCGCTTGGCGTGACCAACTTCGGCGCCATCACCCATGTGGCGGGGCGCGTGGCCATGGAGAAGCTTGGCCTTAAGGACCAGGTCAACTTCATCGCCACCGGCGGCCCGCCGGAGACGCTTGCCTCAATCCAGACCGGCAAGGTCCAGGGAGGCATATTCTCGCCGCCACAAAGCTTCCAGGCTGAGACTCAAGGTTTGCACATGCTGGTCGACGTTTCCACGCTGGGCGTGAAGCCCCGGACGGCAGCCATCGCCACCACGCGCCAGTACGTCAAGGATCACCCCGATATCGTGGAGCGCTATGTCCGGGCGGCCATCGAAGGCTCGCACCGGGCAGCCACCGACAAGGATCTGGCCGACAAGTCGATCACGAAGTACGGTGGCGTCGAGGATCAGGCGCTGGTAGGCAAGACGTATGAGTACTACAAGAGCCGGTGGGGTAAGGACGCCTTCCCCGATTTGGAAGGCATCCAGCAGAACCTCGACGTGGCGGCCGAGACGATCCCCGAAGCCAAAACAGCTAAGCCCGAGCAGTTCGTGGACATGACCTTCGTGCAGAGGATCAAGGCCAGTGGCTTCATCGAACAGGTGTGGGGGAAGTAATCGTCACTTCCTGGCCGAAAGCGAGCTGTAGCGCCCGCATGACGTTGCACGGCGCCAGCAGCTCGAGCTTGTCCCTCGGGTAACCCTCGACGCGCGGCGTGATCGTCACGGCCGCGAGCTTCTCCTGGATACTGACCGGGCGGCAGATGGCGTCGCAAAAGCTCGGATTGGGCGGGACCAGCATGGTGCCGGCCTGAGCCTTGAACGCCTGCCAGAGGGCTATGTCCTCCGGCAGAACCGTCAGGTTCAGCGTGCCCGGATACGGCTCGAAGCCCAGCTTGGTGCGACACTGCTCGACTACCCATGGGAGCTGGGTAAAAGCTGGGGCCTCGCCCAACCCGCGAACGAGCCGGCCTCGAATCTTCACCGCAGCATCATACTGGGGCCGTGTACGAGCTCCTGCTCTGGCTGGACATCATTCCCGGCAGGAACTGGCTCATCCTTGGACCTGGGGCGGCCGAGCTGGCCGGGCTCGTTCGTGAGGGCAGCCAACCCACAGGCGTGACGGTGGCCGAAGACGCACTCTCGTTCGAGACGAGCACATTCGACGTTGCCATCGTCCTTGCTGCCCCAGTCACGCGGGCCCTGGTGGATGAGCTCCGTCGCATCGTCTGGCCGGCTGGCACAGTGGCCGCGCAGGTTTCCGCGAAGCCTGGCGTGATCGAGAGCATCTTTGAGGCGGCCAGCCTCCACGCAGTGCAAAGCTGCGCATTAGGCGGGCTGACCGCCGTTCGTGGAACTCGCTAGAGCTTCAGGACGCGCTTGGCGTTGTCGTGCATGATGCGTTGCTTGGCGCCATCGGAGATCGGCAGGTCGCGCAGCTGGGCGAGGTTGTCGGCCAGCTTGGAGGGGATGGCCGGCCAGTCGGAGCCGAACAGCACCTTGGGCGCGATGCGCTCGAGGTCCGGCAGGTACTGGAGCAAGCGCTTGGGCGGCAAGCCCGCCAGATCGATGTAGACGTTGGGATGGCGCTTGACCAGCCACTCGGCTTCGGCGTACCAGAACGGCCGGCCGGCGTGGGCCATGAGGATGACCAACTCCGGGAAATCGACGGCTACATCGTCCAGGTGGATCGGTTGAGCGTACTTTATGCGCGAGCCCACGAATGTGGATGAGCCTGTATGGAACGCCACCGGCACACCCAGCTCCGCGGCCTTGGCGTACAGCGGATACAGCGCCTGGTCGTTAGGGTAGAACCATTGATAGCTGGGGTACAGCTTGAGGCCGATGGCGCCCAGCCGCTTGACGTCGTACTCAAGCTGCTTAGCGGCGTCGAGCTTGGTCATGGGATTTATGGAGGCGAAGAAGCGCAGCCGCTTCGTCTGGCAGCAGAAGCTGGCGACGTACTCGCTGCTGGCCAGCCCGGTGGTCAGCGGCGCATCCTCGGCCATAACCACCGCTACGTCGATGCCGGCCTCTGCCAGCATGGCATCCATCTCAGCTGGCTGGCTAAAGCGCTGCGTGAGCGAGCCGAAGTAGTCCGGATTGGTGCTTTCCAAATGCGCCCGATAGCCGGGCTCGTACGTCTGGTACTTGATTAGATGCTGGTGGACATCGACGACGCTCAGGCTGGCCAAGCCTTGGCAACCACCGACTCTTTTTCACCGGCTTGGTATTTCTTGGCGGCGGCGTCGATGGACTTGACGATGTTCTTGTAGCCGGTGCAGCGGCAGAGGTTGCCGCTGATGCCTTCGCGGATCTCGCGGTCGTCCGGCGCGGGATTGTCGC
>DAIUFO010000101.1:0-11254 GCA_036844545.1 Chloroflexota bacterium | reverse complement strand
ACCAGTATCGTGATCATAGGACTATTTGTCAAGGTTGTTTCGTTACGGGCCCTAACGTCGCGACCACGACTCTGGAGGTGGATCGCTCGGTCCACCTCCCGTCGTGGTCCACCAATCTCAGATTAGCCTTCTTCGAGAATCCTGCCAGCTGTGACGAATTGCTGTTCTCACATCGACCAGCCTCTTGATGCTGGCGGCTTTGAGACTGTCAAAAAACTGGCGCGCGCTCTTTTGGGTGAAGCCGATCGTATAGACGTTCATCAGGAATCCTCCACAGCGGCTTTGGCGATCTCCACGAGCCCTTCGTTGAGCGTGCCTCGAATAGCGCCATCTGGTGGGTCTCTGTGGGAATCTGAATATCCCGTGCGGGCTGTACAGAACCGTCAGCACGAATGTGGAGCAGTTCCAATCCCTGATCCGTCAACACTCGACCGATCAGCAGTTGGCGGTGGCACGCCAGCGGATCCTCTTCGCTGCAAAGCAGAGCAACCCGGTATTTTTGTGCTCCTTTGCAGATTCGCTCAATGCCGTCTCCAAAGGACTGGCTCTTGGCGAGCTTCTCATAAAGGACGTAGCCTTCAGGGTCATAGAACGAGGGATCAGCTGGACGCCCACCCAGCTGCTGTCCCATGAACAGGTATTTCTTACCGACCGAAGGGAGTTCTGCTGCTAACGTGCTCTGATTAAAGTGAGGCGACCGACTAGAAGCCGGCACTGAGCGCACATCCGCGACAACTTCGATGCTGTGCGTCGCAAGGAGTTGCAGAAATCGAGCAAGGGAATGATTCGAGTGCCCGATCGAGTAAATCGAAATCAGATCGTCGCCGGGGATGGACGGATCGCGGTGACTGCGCGTCCATCCATCATTCGACATCCACGTCGCTCCTGGCTGAGAATAGCAAAGACGTACAAATGTTCAAGTCGATTCTGCCGGTCGTCCCCGGGACGGGTTGAGCCATCGTTAACTCCCGTAGACTTCCCAGCGTGGACAAGCTCATCACGGTGCAGTGGGAGGCCGACAGCCGGGTGCAAGCCTTCCTGGGACAGCTCATCGGCTCGACCGTTACCTGGAGCTCCGAGCAGGACAGCGGCACGGCCACCGTAAACGAATGCCGCGTGGCCGGCTTCGACCAGAGCGGCCTGGCCAGCTTCGAGATTTACCTCGCGGTGCAGCCCAACTGATGCCGCTCGATCCCAGCGTCGCCGCGTTCCACCGCTCCATGGCTCGCAAAGCCATGGAGGTGCTCGCTCGGCGCAACATCGACTGCCACTACGTCAGCACCGGTGAGGAAGCCGTCGAACTCGTCCTCGGCATGATTCCCGACGACGCCCAGGTCATGGCTGGCAGCTCGACCACGATGTACGAGATCGGCCTCGAGGACGCGCTCAAGGCCGCCACCCGCTTCGATTACATGCGCACCCGAGTGCGCGGCCACGCCGACGCTCGCCTGCGCAACGAGGCCCGCCGCCATTCGACTGTGGCCGATGTGTTCCTGGGCGGCGTCAACGCCGTCTGCATGACGGGCGAGCTGGTGTCGGCCGACGCCAGCGGCAACCGCGTGGCCGGCTACGCCTACGGCGGCAAGCGCGTGATCATGGTCGCCGGCGTCAACAAGATCGTCCATACCTTAGAGGAGGGCATCGCCCGCGTCCGGCGCGCCGCCGTCCAGGAGGCCTTCCGGCTGGACAAGCACCCGCCCTGCCTGCCCGATGGCATCTGCCGCAACCACGAGTGCGAGCCGCCCCATCGCGAGTGCGGCAAGATGCTCATTATCGAGGCCGACGAGCCCGGCCGCACCAGCCTGGTGCTCATTGAGGACTTTCTCGGCTTCTAGGCACCTTACCGCACATACTCCCCAGCGGTAATATAATGCGTATGGCTAAAGAGAAGGTAACGATCACGCTTGACCGCTCGAAGGCTGACAGTGCGCGGTCGCTCTTACACGCTGGCTCGACCTCGGAAGTCATTGACCTCGCACTGGATCGCATCATCCGCGCTGAGAGACTTCGACAAGACATTGCCGCCTACCGACGTGTGCCTCCCACTATTGCCGAAGCTGACCTTGCCTTGCTGGCGGAATCGACGGCTCTCCAGGATGACACGGACTGGGAGGAGTTGTACTCGGAGGCTGAGCAATAGCCGAACCGGCGCCTCGACGCGGCGAACTCTGGCTCGCTCAGCTCGACAAGGTGCGCCCTGTGGTTGTGCTTACCCGCGATCCAATGGGAAGACTGCTGAACGCGATAATCGGCGCCCCGGTCACTTCGACTATCCGGGGTCTATCAACCGAGGTGCACCTCGGCCCAAAGGACGGGCTGCCGATCGAATCCGTTGCCAACCTGGACAACGTGCAGCTCATCGCTCGCTCCCGCCTCGTCCGCCGAGTGGGTCGCACGACTCCGGCTATCATGACTGCTGTCTGCGACGCGCTGTCAATCGCCGTCGGCTGTGACGGCGCTCCGTCCTACAGGCCCGGGCGCGAGTAAATCCGTTCCGGATGGACCAGCACGGCGCAGCGGCGGTCCTCCGCCATCACCCTGTCGTACTCCGCCCAGTTATCGTGCGTGCCGCCGGCCGCCACGAACACCTCGCGCAGCAGCCGCGGCACCTGCGCCGGTTCGAAGCCCGGAAAGCTGTCGTCCGGCCCAATGAGGTCGGCCCGGCCCTCCACCGTCACCCACTCGTGGCCGTTCCGGAACACCACCGTCAGCCGCGGATCGCGCTGCACGTGCGCCAGCTTGATGGTGCGGCCCCGAGCCACGAAGCCCACCACCGGCCCGCCGCCGAGCGGGTGCTCCGTAACGCCGGCCGTCACAACCGACGCTTGCGTGCCGCCGCTCGCTCTCGAGGTGCCCACCACGGCGTAGTGGTCCGCCGCGGCCAGCGAACGGACCAGATTCATGTCGGCCATGGCTGCATTCTACGGGCTGGTCTTCGTCGCATGGCCTCCGCCACAGCTGGCGCGGGCATTTGCCGCTGGTGAAGTAAACGGCGGCTCTGCGATGATTGCCATTCGATGGCAAGCGTGAAAGTTGGCAGCGGATCGCTGCAATACGAGCTGATCGAAGATTGGGAGCAGGCCCCGGCTGGCTGGGAGCATCCCGACGTGGCGGCCGTGGCCACGGACTCCCAGTCGCGCGTATATCTCTTCTGCCGGAACAACCCGCCTATCTGGATCTATGACCGCGACGGCAAGTTCCTCGACTCCTGGGGCGAGGGCCAGTTCACGGCGCGGACACATGGCATGTTCATCGACGGCGACCAGCTCTTGTGGCTGGTCGACGACGCCGACCACACCGCGCGCAAGTACACGCTGGACGGCAAGCTGCTGCTGACGTTGGGGAACTCGAAGGTGGCATCAGATACCGGTTACACCGGCAAGGTCGAATCGATCGCCCGCGGCGCGCCGCCCTTCAACCGGCCCACCAACGTCGTGGTCCATCCGGACGGCAGCTTGTACGCCAGCGACGGCTACGGCAACTGCCGCGTACACCACTTCAGCTCAGAGGGGCGGCTGCTGCACTCGTGGGGCGATCCCGGCACCGGCGACGGCTGCTTCCACACCCCGCATGGCATCTGGGTGCACCGCGATGGCCGTGTATTCGTGGCCGACCGTGAGAACGACCGCATCCAGATCTTCAGCCCGGCAGGTGAGTACCTGGATCAGTGGCTGGACGTGCAGCGTCCGTGCGACATCTACATGGACGGCAAGGGCCTGGTGTTCGTGTCCGAGCTGGTGAAGCGCAAGGGCTACGTCTCGCCGCGACTGGGACCGGCGGAGGAGGAGCAGCCGTCGCGCATCAGCATCTACGACGAGCAGGGCCAGCTGCTGCTGCGCTGGGGCGGCCTCGACGCGGCGGCTCCCGGCAATTTCGTTGCGCCGCACGACATCTGGGTTGACGCCCATGGTGACATCTACGTCGCGGAGGTCACCGAGACGATAGGCGTCCGCTCGGGACACGTGCCGCGCGGGACGCACACCTTTCAAAAGTGGGCGCGCATCTAACGACATTGAGTGCAGATTGCGAGGGGCGAGGAACAGGTTAACGCCCGGCGAGCTGACGGCCTTTGGCCAGGCCCGGGTGGCTGGTCACGCTTGAAGGCATGAGCCAGGTGTAGCCTTCGGCCAGCACGCGCTCGACGTTGTCGGCGTCGACATGGGGATGGCCGACAGGCACGTCGTGGGCCTTGCAGATCGCTACGATGTCGGCCATGGCGGCGCGCAGGTCCGGGTGGTCGTACTGGCGCGGGCAGCCCATCTCCTGCGACAGGTCGCCCTCGCCGATCAGGATGGCGGTGATGCCTGGGACCTCCTCCAGGATGCCGGGCAGGTTCTTGATGGCGCGCAGCTCCTCACACATGAGGACCACCGCGATCTCGCCGTCCGGCGCCAGCGGCCACACGTCAGCCCGCTTGTAGTAGTCCTGGTTGTTGACGCCCCAGTAGCGCGCGGCGTTGCCAGGGGCGTCGCCGCGGATGCCGGGCGGAAAGTAGCGCGGCGCCTCCTCGCGGCGAGGGTAGCGGCAGGCGCCGACGGCGTTCAGCGCCTCCTCCACCGTGCTGCAGTGCGGCCAGATGATGCCGTAGATACCAATGTCCAGCACCTGCTTGGCCACCCAGGAGACCTTCTCGATACCGTTGGGCGGAATGCGCACCAAGGGCGTGACCTGGGGCGCGATGGTGCCGCCCTCAACCAGCTGCTGACGATTCAGCATGTACTGCAGCGCGTCGCGCAGGGCGCGGATGTCGTAGATGCCGTGCTCCATCTCGAATACGCAGCCGTCGTACTGACTGGTGCTGATGGCCACCGCCGCCTCGACAGTGGGCTGGATGAAGGGCAGGAAGACCGGCTTGCCCGCGGAAAGCTCGCGGATCACGCCGTTGAGTCGGGGGATTTCGGGCACGAATGTCTCCTATGATGTGCTGGCTAGATGATTATCGATATTCACGGACACTACACCACCGCGCCGGCCGGCCTTGACGCGTACCGCGGCAGCCAGATCTCGCAGCTCGGCAACCCGGTCAAGGGCAAGCTCAACGTCAGCGACGCCGAGATTCGCGAGAGCATCGAGAACAGCCAGCTCCGCATCCAGCGCGATCGCGGGACCGACGTCACCATCTTCTCGCCGCGAGCAAGCGGCATGGGCCACCACTTCGGCAACGCGCTCATCAGCCGCTATTGGGCGGAGACCTGCAACGAGCTGATCGATCGCGTGTGCCGGATGTTCCCAGAGAACTTCGTTGGCGTGTGCCAGCTGCCTCAATCTCCGGGTGTCTCCCCCGCGAATTGTGTCGAAGAGCTGGAGCGGTGCGTGAACGAGCTCGGCTTCGTGGGCTGCAACCTCAACCCCGACCCGTCAGGCGGCTGGTGGACCGATCCGCCCATGACCGACCGCTGGTGGTACCCGATCTACGAGAAGATGGTCGAGCTCGACGTGCCGGCCATGATCCACGTCAGCGCCAGCTGCAACCCCAACTTCCACGCGACCGGCGCGCACTACATCAACGGCGACACCACGGTGTTCATGCAGTGCATCCAGCAGCCCCAGCTGTTCAAGGACTTCCCGAGTCTGCGCTTCATCATCCCCCACGGTGGTGGCGCTGTCCCCTTCCACTGGGGCCGCTACCGCGGCATTGCCCTGGACATGGGCCGCGGCGAGCTGAACGACTTCCTGATGGGCAACATCTTTTTCGACACGTGCGTCTATCACCAGCCGGGCATGGAGCTGCTGATCAACGTCGTAGGCGCCGACAGCGTCTTGTTCGCATCCGAGATGGTTGGCGCAGTGCGTGGCATCGACCCCAACACCGGCCGGAATTTCGACGATACGAAGGTCTATCTCGACGCCATGTCGCTGACTGACGAGCAGCGGCATAAGCTGTTCGAGGGCAACGCGCGCAAAGTCTACCCGCGGCTCAGCCAGGCGCTGGCGAAATAACGCCGCCGCGGGACCACACGTTCAGCGGCCGGCGTTTGGGTCCTGGACCACGCGAATGCCTATGGAAGTGGCAATCCGGGCCACGTCCTCGCGGCGGTAGCAGTGGCCCTGGACGGTGCCCGTGTCGGGGTCCTTCACCAGTAGGCGGCGGATAGAACGACGACCCTCGGCCAGGCGGAGCTCGGACTCCAGCCGTGACAGCACGGCCCAGGTGTCCTCGACGCCCTCGGCGTCGATCATGTTCACCAGGTCGAGCTCGTGCACCATCGACGACGGCAGCTTGACAGCCAGCCGTTTGGCCTGCTGCGTCTGGCCGGGATCGGCGGCGGGCCGCAGCGGTTGGGCGTTGGCGGGCCTCTGCAATGGCTCGGCTCGCTGCATGACGATCCGGTCGCTCTGGGCTACGAACTGCACGGGCTCCCCGGTCATCTCGTGGCCCACGGTGATGCGTTTGGCCCCGATCGTGATCTGGGAACCAAGGGCCAGCATCCCGTACACCGCCACCCGCTCCGGGCAAGCCTCGCCATCGCTCAGCTGGAGCAACTCCCGCTCTCGTATCCACAACCTCCACAACGAGCGATAGGTCTGGCGCAGCTCTGTTATGTCGTCCGAATCGCGCGGGCCTTCCAAGCGCGGCAAGCGGTCCGTGACCTCCGCCAGTACGCCGGCCAGCTGCTGCTTCTGCGCGGCGGGGTCGCCCCCGGCGTCGATGCCGGCCACGCTGGGCATGGGGCCGATGATGAGCTCCGGCGGAAACCCCGCCGTCGATCCGGCGCGGAACACGGCCACCTCGCGGCCGGCATGCAACACGCCGCCGCCGCCGATGACGCCCGACTCCATGGGCGGGCTGCCCACCAGGATGCGGCCGCCCGCCGTGACGGTGCAATTCCGGAGCTGCTCGGCCACCGCCACATGGTGGCCGGCCAGTATTTCTGTATCGGTGGCCTGGTTGACTATCACGTCCCAACCGGCCACGATCGTCGAGCCGGAGCCAGAGCCGATGACGTCGCCGCGCACCAGCACCGAGCCGCCGGCCACGATCGTGGCCTCGTTGACAAACCCGCGAACCTCAACGTCGCCGCTGGCCCGAATGCACCAGTCCGGTCCGACCGGGCCGGCGATGACCATGCTGCCTTCCACCACGATGGTCTTGGGGCGCTCGTCCAGCCCGGCCGAACGCTGGACGTCGGCGAGGCATATCCGGCCAAGATGGTCGACGGTCACGGCGCCCATCTTGCCGGCCACGAGCTGGTCCTGGTCGTTCACCACCAGGCCCTGGCCGAAGCCCGCGTCGCCCGAGGGCCGGACGCGGCGGGCGACCACTTGACGCGCTGGTACGACCTGCACCAGCACCAAACGGCGCCACGCTTCGGGCGCCAGCATGGCCGCCTGCGGGGGCGTTATCCGTGGGACCGTCAGCTGCCAGGCAGGCGGACCTCCGGCTGGTAGGGAGTCGCCACCAGCGTCCTCGTTTTCGGCGCCGCCCTGGATGGGGCGAAGGCTCTCAGCAGGGTCGATCTTCTTCTCTCCGCTTGCTTTTGTGTAATCGGTTCGGTGCTGCAAAGCCGAGCGCTTCCGGGCTGCACCCTCGGCTCCCACAGTGTGTCACGGCTCGGCTGCTCGGGCAAGGGCGTCAGCCCCCAAGCAGGCTAGCCCTGCTTCACGAAGTCGAAGTGGAACTCGCCCGCTGTGCCGCAATTGGTATAGGGGAAGGTGCGGGTGTCGGACAGCACCCGGCCAGCCGAATCGGCCAGCCACACCGAGTAAATGCGCGCGAAGGGGAACGCCGGGCAGTAGCTGTTGGCGATGTTGCCGGACTGGAACAGGACGATCGTGAACAAGCCATCGGCCTCCGTCGTGGCGCTGCTGATCCCGCCACCGCCGGTATTGCTGGTCTGAACCATCAGCCCGGCGATGCCCTGGCCGTTTTTGTCCATCACGTGGCCCTGGACATAGAACGTGCCATTGTTGGGCACGCTGGACACGCATGGCACGCGATTGCCGCCGCCGCAGTCGATGGGTGACGTGGCGACGTCCTTCGAAACGAAAGCCAAGCCCGCGGGAGCAGCCCGCTCAGGCGCTGGCACAGCTGTTGGCGTGGGCTGCAGGCCGCCTGGCGTTACCACGGTTATTGTGCCCTTGAAGGCGAAGCCGCGGGCGGTTGCGCCCGCGTTCGGGTCCTGGAAATAAATGGGCTCGGTGGTTGAGTGGTAGGTGTAGATGCCCGGGCCGGTGAAGGTGTAGCTGAAGGTCTGGCCCGGGTTGAGGCCGCCGGAGTCGTAGCCTGGCACGTACCCGCCGTCGCTGCTGACGGTGTGGACCTTGCTCCCGGCGTTGTTCCAAATAACCGCCTGGCCGGCTTGGATCGTCAGGCTGGCTGGCTGGAAGCCGTTGGTATCGTCGACGCTCACAGCAACAGTGGGTGAGGCGCTGGGCGCCACACCGGCCGAAGCTGGGCCGGTCGCGACGACCATCACGGTGTAGGGGCCGCAGTCGAAGCCCGGTGTACTGTTGCCGCCGCAGTCGGTGGCCGAAGCGTAGCTGTAGCTACCCGGAACACCGAAGGTCGCGCTGGCGGCTTGGCCGTGAGACAGGCCGCCGGTGTCGAATGTCAGAACGGTGCCTCGTACCGACGTCGCGGTATGCACATTGTTTCCGGCGTTGGTCCACATCACGCTGTCCCCCGCCCCGACGGCAATGCCGCGGGGCGACATGCCGCTGTCGCTGATGGTCACGCTGGGGCTGGCTGGCGGCTGATCGGCCAGCGCAGCCGCGGGCAGGGTCGCGACCAACAGCGATACGACCGGCAGCGCGCGGAGAATGCGGCCGCTCATGCCGGGAACCAGTGGCGGCTCTCGATGATGCCGCGCACGTAGGCCGCCTGGCCCGCGTGCTGGAGGTTATCGCCGATGACGCTCACCAGCCGCACGCCGACGGTGGGCTTGGGATCCCATTGGGGCTCGTCGAGCACCCGGTCCAGATCGGCCGGCTTCAACGTCTTGATGTACCCCAGGGAGCGCTCGTAGACGGCGTCGTGATACTCCAGCAGAAGCTGAGGACCGGAAGGCCGGATGGCGCCCACCTGCTCGGACGTGTAGCGCTGGCCGGTGTCCTGGGCATCGGCCGGTTTGCCGAACTTGTCGTGCCAGCCCGCGGCGATCCAGGCCTGCTCGTGGCCGGCCAGCGCCGATAGGTGATGATCCTGCACCCGGGTGAGGTGCCAGGCCAGCCAGGCGATAGTGTTGGCCTGCTCCGCCGGCCGGTAGGTCAGTTGCTCCGCGGTGAGGCCGTCCAGGCTCAGACGGAGGCCGCGCTGGATGCGGCTGTAGCCGTCTGCCAGCAGGTCGTGGATGTCCATGGGCTCAGCTCCTAGGGCTCGACATAACGCTTCGTTCGGTCAAATAATACGGATTCTGCAATCATGTACCGTGACAAGCATGGATCGTCTGTCGATCACCGGCTACCAGGTACGCCCCGACTTTATGGTCGCGGAGGAGCGGGGCTTCTTTGGCGACGAGGGGCTGGAGATCGCCTTCGAGCGCGCCTGGCACGCGCCGACGCACAACCAGGGTATGGCCGACGGCCGCTGGGACCTGACCCTGTCCAGCGCCGACACCATGATGGCTCGCACTACGCGTGATGGCACGGACTACGTGATCTTCATGAACGCCGAGCGCGGCCTGGACGTGCAGTTGGTCGGCGCGCCTGGCATCGACACCCTGCAGGACATTATTGGTAAGACCATGGCCGGCGACCCCGGCGACTCGAACTACGACCTGCACCGGCGCAAGATCCTCCGCGACCACGGCATCTTCGAAGACCACTACGGCGTCGAGATTGTTGGCGCCACGCCGGAGCGGTTCGAGGCGCTGATGGCCGGCAAAGTGGTGGCGGCGATGCTCACACCGGCCCACGCGGGCAAGGCCCTATCTCAGGGCTGCCGGCTGCTGGCCAACGCCTCGGACCACGTGCCCGAGTACCCCGTCTGCTCCGGCTGGACGCGCCGCCAGTGGGCGCATGACCGGCAGGACGTGCTGGTCCGCTTCATCCGCGCCTATGCCCGCGGCAGCGACTGGGTGCGCGAGCCGGCCAACCGCGAGCCGGCGATCGCCATGATCGTCCGGCGCGACGGCTTCAGCCCGGAGCGTGCCGCCGCCAACCTCGATCGGGTCATGCCGCACGCGGCGATTGACCCGCCCGGCCTGGCCCGCGTGGCCGCCCTGCGCGCGGAGATGGGCCTGTACGACCCACCGTGGGATCCCATCGAGCGCTTCTACGACGCGCGCTGGTGGTCTCAAGCGACGGGCTTGCCCGGCCCGGCGCCGTACGGCGTCCCCGACCTGGCGGCCCTCGCCAGCAGGCCTGCCAGCTGCCACTGCGCTAGCGCTAGCCGATGAGCTGAACCGCCAGCCCCTCCTGCTCAGCCGCCTGCGCTTGCTGCCGGTCGGCCGTCCAAAACTCCATCTCGAGCGCCGGGCCGGCCGTCCGGAGCGCAAGCGCGGCCGCTAGGTGGATGGCGTCGTAAGCCCTGAGTGTGTAGCGAAAGAGAAGGTCTTGCGCGCGCTCGAAGATGGCTTCGCTGAGCGGGACGATGTGATATCGGCGCCGCAAATGCAGCATGAACTCTTGCCACGCGGAATCGCGCTCGGCAGCGGACGTCTGGCCAGTCCGCACCTTCAAGGCCAGGGTCGAAGCCATCTCCACTGGCAGCAAACGCGAAACCAGCAGAGACTGCTCGTTTGACTGACAGGCCGCTACGACCCGCGCGGAACCAGCCTCCGCGGTGACGTAGCGACGCGCCAGCGCTGAAGTGTCCCAGAAGATGTCGGGCACATCAATATGGGCTCTCAGCCCGCAGCTGCAGGACGGCCTCTCCAAGCTTGATGTCCTTGGCTCGATCGCCCAGGCTCTCCATTAACTGGGCGTGGAGCACATCGGGATCTAGGTCCTCCAGCTCGGGCGGCAGCGGACGCCGCGGCTCGATCAGCCCCATGGCTATCAGCTGAGCAATCGGATCGTCGGGCTCCGGCAGTGCGTCGATGGCCTGCCGCAGGATTTCGGCTTCCGTGCAGCGGCGCTGCTTGGCCAGGCACTTCAGCTTGCGGTCCTGCGCTGAGTCCAAGTAGAGCTGCTTGCGAACCATCCGTGACATACATCAAGAATATACATCGCGTTTACAGGCCTGGCGCAGGGCGTAGCCCATTTCGTAGTGCAAGAAGATGCCGTCGAAGTAGAACCAGCGCATCTTGGCGCTTTCGCGGGCGAAGTGGATGGCCATCTCGCGCAGCTCGGGCGTGGTGCAGTGGCGCTCCAG
>DAIUFO010000100.1:8031-11330 GCA_036844545.1 Chloroflexota bacterium | reverse complement strand
ACCCACGGTGAGCTTTAAGGGCCCACAATCGCTTAGCAGGCGACCGCCTTAGACCGACTAGGCTATCCCTCCGGGTCCGTCAATTCTAGCGAGCGTCAGACCAGGACCAAAACGATCCCAACGATGGCCAGCAGCGCCCCAACCATGGAACTGATCGCCGGCACTTCGCCCAGCAGCAGCACCCCCAGCGCGACTCCGCCGGTCACCTCCTGGCTGGCGATCAGGTTGGCGTAGGTGGCCGGGATGCGCCGCAGGCTGGCGTTGTACAAGGTGTGACCCAGGCCCAAGGGCAGCACGCCCGCGCCCACCAGCGCCAGTAAGCGCGGCAGCGTGTAGGCCTCCGCCGCGGCGGGCCTGCCGGCGAAGCCGGCCGCGAAGGCCGGCAGCAGCCACAGCGCTGCCAGCCCGTAGACCGCCAGCGCGTAGGGCAGCAAGCCGTAGCGGCTGCGCTCGGAGCGGCCCACAATCGAGTACACGGCGTAGCAGGCCGCGGACAGCAGCGCCAGCGCGTCGCCCAGCAGCATGCGCCTGGTCAGCCGCGGCTCGAAGCCAACCAGGACGGCGATGCCGGCGATGGCGACCAAGCCGCCGATCACCTGGCGCCCGCTCAGCTTTTCGCCCAGCAACCGCCAGGAGCCGACCGCCGTGAACACCGGCGCCAGGTAGGTGATGGACAACGCGTGGGCGATGCTGGTGAAACTGAGCGCCGTCACGAACAGCAGGAAGTGCAAGGCTGCCACCAGGCCGAAGCTAACGTAGCGCCTCTCCCAGGGCAGCGGTCCGGCCCTCCTGCGCGTGAGCAGCACGCCCAGACCCACCGTCGCAGCGGCGAACACCATCCGCCAGAACGTGATCTCGTAAGGCGAGATCGGCGCCGCCAGCCGCACGAACACCGCACTCGTGGAAAAGAAGGCGACAGCTAAGAGGGCGAGGAAGATTCCTGATGCGCGATTAGTCGAGACTACTGTTTAGCCGCGCAGTTGGGGCAGAGGCCGAACACCACCAGCTCCAGGTCGTCGAAGCGATAGCCGTAGTCGTGCTCGAGCTGCTTGCGCAGCCCAGCGACCGGCTCGGGGCCGAAGTGAGTGGTGGCATGGCAGGACTCGCACACCAGGTGATGGTGGCCCTCGGTACCCTCGGCCAGCTCGTAGGTCCGCCGGCCGTCGCCCAGGTGGCTCGTCCGAATGAGCCCGTTGCGTTCAAGCAGCTCCACGGTGCGGTATACGCTGGCGATGTTGAAGCCGGGAATGGTGTGCTGGATCGCGGCGCAAATCTCTTCGGCGGTGATGTGCCCGCCGCTTCGGCGCAGGGCGTCCCAGACCAGCTGGCGCTGCGGGGTAAGGCGATAGCCTAGCGTCTGCAGCGCGTGCGACGCGTGCTGTGCCATGTTGGGGCGAAGAATAACCCTAGGCGGCTAGTGAAGCTGAATCCAGCTGTCCGCCGCCGGCAGCCAGGTTTCGCCTTCCTGGCGGCGGCTCTCGCTGGGGCCGAACTCGCGCAGGCGGGCAATTTCGCCCTTCTTGTACAGACGTTGCCGTTTGAGGCCCTGGCGGTAACTGCGCAGCAGCCCACGGCTCACGTAGGCGTACAGGGTGGCCGCTTTGACGCCCAGCAGCTCGCAGGCCTCATCGGTGGTGAGGTATTCCTCACCCTCGATCATGACGACCATGCCCCGAAGTATACGCTTGGTGCATGGCTCCTCTTGCCAGCTATCTGGTGGTGGAAGTGCTGCTGCTGGTGCTGCTGCGCTTCACACCCGCCAACGGTGTGTGGTTGCTGTTGAGCGGCTTCTTGGCGATTGGATTTGTCGGCGCGCTGGTGTTTCGGGAACGTCCGCTGGACAACTCCAAGGCGCTGGTGACCTCGACCGGCATCGTCTTTGCCCTGCTGTGGGGCTACATCTTCGCCACGCTCGGCTTCGCCACCGCCAGCAATCCCGCCATCGTCCCGGACGCCGTGCGCGAGGCGCTGCGCCACAACCTGGCCGGCAACCTGTTCGGCGCGGTCCTGAACGCGCTGGCCGCGATCTGCACCTCGTGGATGATCTGCGCCCTGCTGGCAATCGCCGGCAACACGCTGGGCACCAAAGTTCGGCGGCTGGTGCGACTTTAGGGCCTTGGAAACTCCCTCTCCCCAGCCCTCTCCCGCTACGGCGGGCGAGGGAGCTTTAGGAGCTACAGGAGTGGGCTCTTCTGGGGCGGCTGCTCTTGCGTCTTCTGCTGCTGAATGGCGGCGAGAAGCTGGTAAACGACCGTCTGCAGGGCTGAGGGCGGCAGCGCCCCGGTCAGGCGATCCAGCTCCTGGCCTTGCCAGAAAAAGATCAGGCTGGGAATGCCCTGGATCTTGTAGCGCATGGCCAGCGCTTGCTCGGCATCGGTGTTGACCTTGCAGAACTTCATGACGCCGGCGTAGCTCTTGGCCAGCTCCTCAAAGACCGGCGCCATCTGCTTGCAGGGCCCGCACCAAGGCGCCCAGAAATCGACCGCTACGGGGATGTCCGACTGCAGCACCTGAGTCTCGAACTCGGCCGTCTTGACGGGCACCACCGCGCCGGCGGCCGCCTCTTCCTTGGCCTTGACTTCGGCTGCCTTCTTCTCCGTGCGGACGGCTTCGATCTCGTCCTTGGTCATAGCGCCGTCGAGCTCGGCTTGGACGAGCTTCAGCTCCTCCATGTCGGGCGCGTAGCGGAGCGCTGTCTTGTCGCAGAAGTTCAGGCACGGAGCTGGGCAGTCGCCGCAAACCTCCGGGTGCGCCACGATACGCACACCATCGTCCAGCAGCGCGCGGCCGGTGTGCGGGCAGACCTCCAGGGGAAAGCAATTGTGGTGGTCGCAGCGCGAGTAGTCGACAATAACCGGCATACGATGCTAATAGGTCTCCACGCCCAACTCGTGCTGCAGGGCCAGGCGGACGACGGCGCGGATGGCCTCCTCGTCGGTTTTGCGCAGGCCCCAGGACCGATTGGTCAGCAGGCGCAGACCAGCGCCGTGCAGCTCGTCGATGTGCGGCCCAACATCGCCGGTGAGGTACAGCCCCTGTGTGGCCACGTGCAAGTAGTGGCGCACGAGCAGATCCTCGTCGTCTAACCCGTTGACCGTTGGGGCAAGCTTGCCCTGGCGCTTTCGGATGGCGGCGGCATGCTGATTGGCGGTAAGCACTGACGAGAATTTTACGGGCAACTTGCCGGACAACCTAAAGGGGCCGTGGGGAACGGCCCCTTTAGTGGCGGATACCCGTGGGGAGGACGGAGAACGGGCACCGCGAGCCTCGCATTTGTCTGGCCGCGCCGGCGGGGGACC
>DAIUFO010000100.1:0-7931 GCA_036844545.1 Chloroflexota bacterium | reverse complement strand
GTGTTCGGGGGCAGCAGCTCGGTGTTCCAGACGCGGCGCGGCGCGGAGAAGGGTCTGTTCCAGCTGACCATCATCCTGGCGGTCGTGTTCGGCTTGCTGTCCATCGCCTCGGCGGCCCTCGCGCCCTCCGTCCTCTAGGCAGCGTGCCGTGTCCCGCGTCATTCGTCTGCAACTGTTGCTGTCGCTCGCGGGAGCGCTCATCGTGGCCGTGCTGGTCAGCACTCGAGCCTACAGCTCGAACACTCAGGCCGTGCCGGACGTTGGCGGCGCCTACGTAGAGGGCATCACCGGCCAGCCCAAATTCCTGAACCCGTTGCTGGCCGCCACTACCGACTACCCTGCCCAGAGCCTCGATGCCCTGATCTTCTCTGGGCTGGTGAAGGACGACCCCTCGGGCCAGCCCAAGCCGGACCTGGCGGAGAGCTGGACCATTTCGCCCGACGGCAAGCAATACACCTTCTACCTGCGGCCGACGGCTCGCTGGCAGGATGACCAGCCGGTCACCGCCGACGACGTCATCTACACCGTCTCGACCATCCAGGCATCGGACTTCCCGGGCAATCCGGACCTCGCGGCGGCCTGGCAAGGCGTCGAGGTGAGCAAGCTGGACGACCTCACGGTGCAGTTCGCCCGATCCGAGCCGTTCGCGCCCTTCCTGGACTACGCCTCTGTGGGCCTGCTGCCGGCTCATTTGTTGGCGCAGACGGCGCCGAAGTCTTTGCCGAGCGAGCTGTTCAACCGCCAGCCGGTCGGCAGCGGGCCGTACAAGCTGCGCCAGATGGACCTGCGCTCGGCAACGCTGGAGGTAGCGGATGGCTACTACGCCACTAAGCCATATATCTCGCGCCTCGTGTTTCGCTTCTACAAGGACGATGCGGCGGTAAGCCAGGCGCTGCTGCGAGGCGAGGTCCAGGGCGACTGGCACGTCGACGCGGTGCAGGCAACAACCCTGAGCGTCAGTCCTAATCTCAAGCTCTACCAGGCCGTGCAGCCCTCTTTCGACGGGCTGTGCTTCAACCTGAACGATGCCCTCATGAGCCGGCTCGAGGTGCGGCAGGCTATCGCCTACGGCATCGACCGCGAAGCGCTGGGCAGGCAGTTCATGGGCGGCCTGGCTGAGGTCGACGACGGCCCGATCGCGTTCACATCATGGGCGTTCGACTCGGGCATTCAACGCTACGCCTACGATCCCAACCAGGCGGCGTCCCTGCTCGATAAAGGAGGCTGGGGGCGCGGCGCCGACGGCATGCGCAGCCGGGCCGGCCAGCGACTGGCGCCAGTCATCCTGGTGGCCGACTTGCCGGATCACGTGGCGCTGGCCAACGGCATCGGGCAGCAGCTCAAGAGCATCGGCATGGACGCCAGCGTGCAGGCCGTGGGCTTCGACGGCCTGGTGAAGGACTTCCTGGCGCCGCGCAACTTCCAGGTGGCGCTGCTCGATTGGGACGTGCCCGGCAGCGACCCCGATCCGTATCCGCTATGGCACTCGAGCCAGGCGACGGCCGAGGGCCTGAACTTCAGCGGCTGGAAGAACCAGCAGGCTGATACCCAGCTCGAGCTGGCCCGCGGCAACGCGGACGTGGCCGTCCGCAAGCGGGCCTACTCGGAGTTCCAGGGCCTGTTCGTCGCCGACCTGCCAGCGTTCCTGCTGTTCCACCCGGTGTATCAGTATGCCGTGGACGCCGCCGTCCAGGGCGTATCGCTCCCGGCGGCCATCCACCCCTGGGACCGCTTCGCCACCGAAGCGCAGTGGTACATCAAAACCAAACCTGCCTAAGCGCCGCCGGCGACGGCGACCCGCTGCAGAGCCGTCTTGGTCACGCGGTCGAACCACCACGAGCCGTTGGGAAGGGGCGTTACGCCTTTCAGATTGGCAGCGGTCGCGAGCGTCGACGAACCGGACCCGAGCGGGGAGCCGAAAGCCGCTGCCTGCCAGCCGGCGTCGGCCGCGTTGAGCTTGCCGAGGTCAGTGGTTTCCGTAACGAAACCCGCGGCCTTCAGGGGATCATCCGTCGCCAGCTCAGTGGCCACGTCCACGTCCAGGGCGCGGAGAGCATCCAAGCGGGCTGAGACGTCGGGCACGACCTCCAGCTCGAGGCGCTTGAGCGGCGGTGGGGCCGTCGCGCCGCGGTCCGTGCGCCACGTATCCCGGAACACCGTCAGGTGCAGATGCGCGCCTGGCTGGAAATCGTCCAGCATCCAAAAGCCAGTGCCCACAGGCTGGTTGGCAAAGCCCTGTTCCCCCACTCGGCCGAAGTAGCCTGGCGGCAGCATGTACACGGCGCTGATCCAGCGCGGCAGGTCCACATCGGGCGACTTGGTGGCGATGTTGACAGTGGCCGGATCGACGACGTCCACGCGCTCGACATTCGCCACCAGGCGGCTGACAGGCAGCTTGGCCCGGAGCAGCCGATCGAACGTGAAGCGCACGGAATCCGGCGTGAACATCTCGCCATTGTGGAACTTCGCGTCGCCGGCGCGCAGCCGGAACTGCCAGGTCGCCGGCGCCGTCTGCGACCAGGCTAACGCCAGCCCCGGCCGCAGCTTGCCGTCGCTCTGAATAAACGTCAGCGCGTCGAACAGCGGATCAAAGGTGCGGGGACCCACGGCGGTGGTCCAGGCCTGCGGATCGAGCACCGGCTGCAGCGCGCTCAGCGCCACCCGCACGGTCTCGGCCGCAACCTTGGAGACAGGCCCGCTCGGACCGCCGCAGCCAGCCAGCGGCAGCGCCAGCAGGCCCAAGGCGCCCACCCGCAAGAATTGCCGCCGCGAACACCTCCTGCCCATGTGTCATCCTGAGCGTAGCCCGCGCGGCCTCAGATCCTTCGGCCACGGCCTCAGGAAGACATGTGGGCTGCTTGGAGACCACGCGACAGCAGGCCGCGCGCGGCCCAAGCGATCAGCAGCGTGACGGCGATGAGCACCACGCCCAGCGCGCCAACTTCCTCGGCTCGGCCGTTGGTCCACAACGTCCACAGCAGGGTGGACAGCACCAGGTTGTTGCTGCCGCGGAGCAGCAGCGCTACCGTCACCTCGCGGTACGACAGCAGACAGATGAACAGCCAGGCGTTGAAGACGGCGCCGGCGATCAGCGGCAGGACGATGGTCCTGAGCGCCTGCAGCCTGGACGAGCCGCATACCCGGCCCGACTCCTCCAGCTCCTGGTGCAGCTGGATCATGGCGTTGTTGAGCGTACGGCTGCCGTAGGCCAGGAAGGCGATGCCGTCCACCAGGATGATGATGAACACCGAGCCGTAGATCGGCAGCCAGGCGCGATACACCAGCGCCAGGTAGGCCAGCGCCGCGGCGAACAGGATGTGCGGCACCGCCTGCGGCATGAACGCCAGCCCGTCGAGCACGCCGCGCAGCGGGAATTGCTGCCGCATCGTCACCCACGACACCAGCACGCTCAGGCCCACGGCCACCGTCGGCGCCAGCAGCACGAGCAGGGCTGTATTCAGGAACGGCTTCAGTCCGACGTACTGTGGGATGGCCTCGAAATTCGACAGCGTGAGATCGTGCAGGGCGTCCATCGACAGCGCCTCGGCGTGCGGCAGCAGCGCCGTCCACAGCAGGGCCAGCAGCGGCATGACCAGCGCCAGCAGGCTGTAGAACCCAACGAAGCCGAGGGCCGGCCAGCGCCACACGCCCAGCTCGAGCAGTGCCGGGCGGTAGCCGCGCCCGGTGACCACCGCGTACTTGCGGGTGTTGCGCGCGATGCGGAAGTAGAAGACGGCCAACAGCACGCCCAAGCCGACCATCAGCACGCCATAGGCGCCGGCCAGGCCGTAGGACGGCAGCCCCACACTGGGATTGACCGCGAAGTACACCAGCGAGCTCAGCACGAAGATGCGCGAAGGCCAGCCGATGATGGCCGGCACCTCGAACAACGACACCGCCAGCATGAACATGTAGACCATGACCGCGGCGATGGCCGGCCAGGCCAACGGCAGCGTGACAGTGAACAGCGCCTTGAGCCGACCCGCGCCGGCCGTGAGGGAGGCTTCCTCCAGCGCCGGGTCCATGGCCCGGAAGGCCGCGCCCAGCATGAAGAAGCAGGCCGGCACCAACGACAGCCCCTGAACGACGGCCATGCCGGGGATGTTGTAGATGCTGAAGGGCGCGTCCTTTAGTCCGAACAGCGTTTTGGCCAGCGCGTTCGCCAGGCCGATCTGAGGACTGAACAGTAGGATCCAGCCCATCGCCCCCAGGAACACCGGCACCAGCAGCGTGGCGATGGTGAGCACGAAGATGGCGCCCTTGCCAGGCATGTCGGTGCGGTGGACAAGCCACACCAGGGGTACGGCGAACACGAGCGCCACCAGTACCGTGCCGGCCGCGAAGCGCAGCGTGGTCCACAGGATGTCGAGCAGCGTGGGATCCAGGTAGGCCTTGCCGAAGTTCTCGAACGACAGCGGGCCGGCGCGGCCAGGCAAGCCCACGTGGAGGCTCATGCCGAGCCCTGTCGCCAGCGGCACGCCGACGACCAGCGCGACGATGGCCAGCGTGGTGAAGCCGAAGCCGTGCTGGCGAAGCGACGAGTATCCCCTCGCCCACCGCGGCGGGAGAGGGCGAGGGTGAGGGAGCCCAACCCTGAGCGCGGTGCTCATGTAGGGAAGCAGCCGCTAACGGAAGCCCAGCAGCTTGCCGTACTTCTCGGTGCGGGTGTCGAGCCCGTTGGCCAGGAACTCGTCGGTCATGGCCACGAACTGCTTGCCCTCGACCAGCTTGTTGTAGTTCGAGCCGGGCACGAACACGGAGCTCTCGCCGGTCAACTGCTCGTACAGCTCCTGGGCCTTCTTGGTGCCCATGAAGCCGGCCAGCAGCGTTGCCGCGTTCGGATCCTCTGCGCCCTTGAGGGCGCCCGCCACATTGGCCACCAGCAAGATGGGCTCGACGTTGGCGAAGCTTACCGGCGCGCCCTTCTTCTGGCTCTGGTGTACCCAATCGTCAGGATCTGTGGCGGCGATGGCGATCTCACCCAGCTCCAGCTTCTGGGCCGTGGCGGGCGTCGCGCCCAGGGTGGGTTTCTGCGCCGCCAACTTCTGGATGAAGGCGGTGGTCTTCTCGTCGCCCCAGGCCAGCGACAGCCGGCCCCAATGGTGGGTGGCGGTGCTCACGCCGATTTTGCCGGCCCATTTCGGGTCGAGCAGGTCGTCCCACGTCTTCGGAGCGTCGGCTTGCTGCACCAGCTTGGTGTTGTACGCGGGCATGACCAGCTGCTGTGAGAAATCGACCCCGCCCCCGCCGAACATCACCGCCTTGTCCGGCACGCCGAACAGGTTCAGCCAATCCGTCTTGCCCAGCAATCCGGCCTTGGCGAGAGTGGCGTACTGCGCATCCGTGATCAGCATGATGTCCCAGCTGGGCGGCTGGCCGGCCGAAGCTTCGGTCACGACTTTGGCGGCGTCGGCGGTGAAGTTGCCGCCCTGCGTGCCCACGATGGTGACCTTGGAGCCGAACTGCTCGTTGAGCGCCTGTTCGAGGCTGCGCTGCCACTGATCGCTGGCGTTGCTGTTCAGGTAAACCTTGACCTTGCCCTCTTTATTGGCGGCGTCGACAAGCTGCTTGAGCGAGCTGCCGCCGCTGGCAGCGCCGGCGCTGGCAGCCGGCGGAGGAGCGGCCGAGCCGCAGGCTTGCAGGGCCAGACCCAAAGTGAGAACGAGCGCGCCCGGAATGAACCGCGTAGCCATGCAGATCGGCCTCCTAATGCTTGGGCGCCGATTGTACTGCCGCTATCTTGTGCGCGCAACCGCGTGGGGCTCAGCCGGTTCGGCCGGCCTTCTGCTGCCGCCTGATGTCCGCGACACTGCCTTTGTGAGCGCAGGGCTCGCCGTGTTGCCGCGTTTCCCAGCAGGGCAGACAGTACGTCGCTCCGTCACGGTGCATGCCTGTGCCCTGGAACGTGAGGCAGCAGATGCAAAAGTGGCTGCGCGGCACCGAGATGCCGAGCGTCACCAGTGAATGCGGGGTCATCGCTCGTTCCTCCGCTGGTTTGCCCAGGATAGACAAGTGCGCACCTCCTGGCGAGATGGCCGGACTTTCAGCTTACGCCACCTGGGCTGCCTGGATGGCGGGCCACGCGGAAGTTCCAGTTGGGCCTGTAAGGAACCAAGTGAATTTGTGCCGAGGAAGAGACTCGAACCCGAAAGAGACCGATCCGCGAGAGGATGTCTAAGGCCGTCCAAAGTGCGCGCGAACGTCCGTGTTCGTGCTCAAATCGGCCCAAATCCGACCAGCCGGCGTTTGCCTGCTTTTGTCCGGCGTTGTCCCCGAAAATCCCGGCAAATCCGCCGTATTTGTGGTCAAAACTGTGGTCAACCTCTAACTCGATGGCCTGGCCCGCTGCGTCCAAACAGACCGAACATACCGGCTTAGCTTGATGACACCGGGCTGTAGAAAGGAAGGAATCCGCGCGGTATCCCCTGTCCGTTACGCAGGAGGAATTCAGGAGACGCCACTGGTGCAAATGCGGTGCCCAGGATGACCATGACGCCATTAAGTGACCCCACCGCGTTGAAGATGTCGGGTGGCCGGTTGGTGGGGTACGTTCCTGAGTACGTTTGGAGCATCTTGGCACACTGGGCACCTGCTCCAGGTCCCGCGTAGGTAAGTTCCGTATTGGTGTCGGGCATGATGATGCTGCAAGCTTCAGTTGTTTCCGCTAGTGCAGCCGTCGGGAGCAATGAAGCGAGGAGTCCGATAGCGATGATGGTCTTTTTCATACACCTGTCCTGAGTGAGTAGCAAGGCTTTTTGGAGCTGCATGCGATTTTCGCCGGCCCGCCTAACGCGAGGAGGGGCGGTTTAAGTGGTCTCGGCAATCAAGAAACTGTTATGCCACGCAGTTGCGACCCAGGTCGGCTGATCCTCGCCGTGCTTGCAGATTTCGGGAGATGGCCAATGCCTCCGGAATTCGTAACGGTTGCCGAACTGATCTTCGCAATATAGACGGATGGTTCCCTCTGGACCTTCCTGTGTTCCGGCTTTCACCGCCGTCTTCAGCCATTCAAGCGAAGTTGAGTCGTTGCTACCAACGGCGAAGCTTTGGCTACCAATCCAGGCCCACTCTTCGCTGTTTGCGTCTTGGTGCACGAGGCGAAGAGCACGGCCATTCAGTGCCGGCCCTCGTCCAATGTTCGTCACCATTCCTGGCGGGCATGCCTCGGACAAAACAAGGTAGGGCCGCCAATCCAGCTCACGATCGTTTGAGCAGCTTGGAGAGTCGCTTGGGCGAGCTCCGCGAGCGCTGCGCTCGCTTTGGCTTGCTCTGCGCTAGCCTTCGCTTGGTCCTCGGCGGCCTGAGCGTACCCCTGCGTGAGCCTATTGAGGCGCAAAGTCAACTTCACGATGGCGACGGCGGCGACAGCCTGCACCAAAGCCGCCACAGCTTGAACCCATCCCGCCAGTTGCATGTCCAACTAATCTGTCGCTTTCGCGAGGCGTAACCTCAACTGCCGACCTTCGGCGTGGCTACTGGCTCGCGGCCGGAAGCAGGGGGAGCTGGTGCCGTTGCACCCCGTACCTTACGGCAGGGCTGCGAAGCCCGTAGCATCGTCGGGCCAGAAAAAGCCGTGGACTTCTCGCGAGAGCTGGATCATCTGGAGTGCAATGTTGCGCAACTCTTCAACGGAGTACTGCGTGTGCGACCACTCAGAGTGGCCTTTGGGGAGCTTAATCCGCGCCTGGCCAGCCAGGTTCCAGAGCGAGTGCAGTACAACATTCCTCGCCTCCTCGGTTTCCCTGAGCCTCCTCAGAAGAGCCTTGAGTGAATCCCGATCCTCATCTGCATCGTACGGCTGCGGATATAGGTCTTGAAGTAGTTCCAGCAAGTTTCTAAATGACATTCTGCTAGCCACCGCGATACCTATGTTTCGATCGGGTGCAGATCTTTTAGAGGGACCTACGCGGCCTTGGGAATGATGCTATCGG
>DAIUFO010000099.1:0-11352 GCA_036844545.1 Chloroflexota bacterium | reverse complement strand
CGACACCAACGCCAGCGCTTCTTGGCGGTGTTGATAAGAAACAAGGACTACCACGGCCGCGGCAAGCGCAGTTGCAACCAAAAGCAGGGCCGCCATAAAGGTTGCTGCGCTGGGCCCGAGGTCACCCCGAAGGCAAGACCAATGCTGTTCGCTGCGAGGATCTGCGCTGGGGTGGCGGCAACGAGCTCGACAGCCGGTTGTCCATCCACGGATGCAGCCTGCTGTAGGCAAATACAAGCCATGGGGCAAAACTCCCGACGACTAAGCCGTTGCTGAGCCACCAAGACTTTGTTGGCCGGCGTCCGGCTATCAGTATGCCGAGGTTCAAGCCCAGCAAGACAAACCCCGAATACGCAAACGTATAGAGGCAGGCCGCAGCGGAAGCGCAATAACCCAGATAGCTCCACCGATCACCTCGCTGGCAAGCACGTATGAGCATGTAGGCCGCCAAGATGCAGGAAAAGCAAGCCATCGCGTGCATGCGCGCTTCTTGCGAGTAGTAGATATGGAGCGCGGAAACAGCGAGAACAGCGCACCCCGCCAGAGCTGGCCCGACGTCGGCCTTGAACCTGCGCAGAACCTGGTAGAACAGGGGCACTGACGCCAGTCCGAAGGCAAGCGACAGGAGTCGAACGGCGAACTCGGTTTGGCCCGCTAAGAGCATCCAGTATCTGAGGGCCAGGTAGTGGAGAGGGACCTGTTCCGGACTCTCACCCGCGAGCGTCCAGTTGGCAGCGGTGTGGACTGTCCCTACCTCATCGAACCACAAAGACTGAGCCCCGATGTCAAGAACACGGAGCGCAAACGCAAGCGTTAGGATGGCGCAACCGACGAAAGGCGCCGTCAGCGAGGGCTTCAGCCGAGGCTGTTTCCTGATCTGCGCTACTGGCCTCGAAGCGTCGGCCGATGCAGATGCTGGTTCTCCGCTGTCACCGCGTGGCTCGTTTTCCTCGAACCAGCGTTGGCGGCGGGCCGGTACACCAACTCCTTGCGCCTGAGCGGCCATGTCACAGCCGTCCGGAGGCACCCGCCAAGCTTACCGGCAACTCGGTCGCGCCCAACCCGCGCGTCGCGCTGCCTCCCACGGCCTGATCCTCGAATGCAACCGGCTCGATGTCGTCCAGAACCTTGCGTCGATGTGAGGAGAGATTTGGCGCAGTACACTCGCGGTGTATGCAGCTAATCTTCGAGCGTGGGGACGAGCGCCAGCCCAAAGGCCATGCGCTCATCTACTTCCGCGACTCGGACGGCGCTGGGGTGCTGGCTACGTACCTGGTGATCCCGCCCATCACCATCGATTTCTCCAAGTACTTACCGCCGATGTTCGCCGGGCAGGGCATGGCTGCCAACCTGGCCCAAGCATCGTCGATCGTGCCGCTGCCGCCGGTGCCTGAGAAGGTCGCCAGCCATGACACCCTCAGGGTCTTGGCCGAGCAGCGCAACGATGACCTGGTGCTGGCGGGCGACGCTCCCGGCAGCCAGATCGAGCAACTGCTGACCTACACCACGGAAGCGGCGCAGCTTTACTTCCATTTGTATGAGGACTTCGCGCGGACGTTTCCGGCGGTGCCCGCGCCGGAATCGACGCAACAGCTGGAAGGCCCGTCCGCCGAGGAGCTGACCTACGCGATGATGGGCGAGCGGGATCGGCTGGGCGAGCTGTCCAAGCTGGCTGGCACGCTGCGTTATGCGCTGGATGGCAACGACGATCAGCTGGCTCGCGAGACCAGCGATCGCATGCGGCTGCTGGCGAAACACATGGCCCCGAAGTACTGGGCCGATCGCATGGTCGAGGCGGCGAACACGCCTGGGCCAAGCGGTGGGCGGCTGTCCCAGCTGTACTTGGAGCGGGGCTACAAGCTGCTGGACGAGGACTACGCCGCCATGGCCCAGCTCGACGAGCAGATCACCGCTCATTTGTCATCCTGAGCGAAGCGAGGGACGCGGGTTCTTGGCTCGACGCTCTGAATGACAAGTAGGCGGCTACAAATCCCGCGACACCAGGTCAGCGAAGTGCTTGTAGGCTTGCCAGGCGCCGCCGACGTTGGGATCGCGCACCTGGTTGGCTGAAGCCTTGAAATGCATGGCCAGGTGGGGATAGGTGTTCAGGTCGGGCACGTGGATGTGCTCGTCGGCCAGGCCATCCGGGATGCGCGGATGGTTGGGGCCGGCGGCGCAGTAGGCCAGCCAGTTCATGTGCGCCTGCTGCTCGAGCCAGATCATGTTCATGACCGATTCCTCGACGCGGCGGCCGACGGTGGTCGCGCCATGGCCGAACAGCAGGATCGCAGACCCGTCGCCCAGCAGCCGCGCGACCTCGCTGCCCTCCTCATCGCTCTGGACGACTTTGACGTGGGGGTACACGGGCAGCGGATGACGCACCAGCTTGATGCCGGAGATGCACATCGGCACGATGGCCGCGCCCAGCACGCTCATGGTGACGGTGTACTGGGGATGCACGTGGACCACGGACTGCACGTCTGGCCGAGCGCGGTAGATGCACGAGTGCATCTTGACCTCGAAGCACTGGCTGACACCGTCGGGCCCGCCCACTTTGTAGCCCTCCAGGTCGCAGACCACCATGTCCTCGGGCCGCATGCGCTCCAACGCGTCGAGCGGATAGCCGCGGCCCTTGACCACGAAGGTATCGGGCTGGCCAGGCACGCGCATGCTGGCGTGGCCCACCGAAACGTGCGTTCCGCTGGCTAAGCCCACCTCGGCCAGCACTCGGTTGGCGACAGCTACCGTCCTCTTGACGTCTTCCAGTTCACTCACCCAATCAGTCTAGGACGAATGTCGCGTCACCCGCCGGGCGCGCCGTTCGTTAAAAAAAGTGGGTAGTCCTCCGATAGTGAAAGCAAGTGAGCGCGGGCGTTGACCCGCTGATGATCTCAATGACGGCCGCCGCATGGCTGGCTTCGGGCGTCTTTGCGGCGGCCTGCCTGGCGGCCGTGTGCGGACTGCAGCGGCAGCGCCGGCTAATCGCTGGCTTGACCGCCTCCCTAGAAGCATGCAACGAGCGAGCCCTGGCCCACGCGCGGGAGCTGGAGCGACAGGCGCTCGAGGATGACCTGACCGGCCTGCACAACCGCCGCTTCATGGATGCCGACCTGCCGCGCGAGTTCGAACGCACCCGGCGCTTCGGGCGTGAGTTCACGCTGGCGATCCTGGACGTGGACGGCTTCAAGCAGATCAACGACCGCTACTCGCACCAATTGGGCGACCGCGTGCTGGCCGACGTGGCCGCCATCCTGCAGAGGGCCTGCCGTGGGATGGACGGCGTGGTTCGCTACGGCGGCGATGAGTTCGTGCTGTACTTCCCCGAGGCGCGGCTGTCCACCGGCCGGAATATCTGCCAGCGCGTGCTCAAGCGCGTCCATTCGTATGGCTGGGACCGCCTTGCCCCGGGCCTGTCGGTGACGCTCAGCATCGGACTGGCGTCAAGCGATGGCGCAGAGAGCGTGTCCGAGCTGCTGGAGCTGGCCGACGGCCGCCTGCGCAGCGCCAAGCAGGCGGGCAAGGATCGCATCTGCAGCCACGACGCCGAAGCGTCCCTCGTTGACGTCGCTTAGGGTCCACTCGGGTTCCCTCACCCTAGCCCTCTCCCGGTCCTACGCGGACGGCGAATGGCGGGCGAGGGGACTTTAGACCAGCACGCGCGAAGCGATGGCTTCGCCAACTTCCTTGGTCGTGGCCGTCCCGCCGACGTCTCGCGTCAGGTAGCGGCCTTCGCGGGTGGTGTCCTCCATAGCGCGCATGATCCTGCCCGCCGCCGAGGCCTCACCCAAGGTGTCCAGGAGCATCGCGCCGGCCCAAACAGCGCCAATCGGGTTGGCGATGCCCTGGCCGGCGATGTCCGGCGCCGACCCATGGACCGGCTCGAACATGGACGGGTACTTCTTGAAGGGGTCCAGGTTGGCGCTCGCGGCCGTGCCCATGCTGCCTTGGATGGCGGCGCCCAAGTCGGTCAGGATGTCGGCGAACAGGTTCGAGCCGACGACCACGTCGAGGCTGTCGGGATGTGTGACGAAGCGCGCCGCCAGCGCATCGACGTGCCACTTCTCAGTCTGCACATCCGGGTAGCGCTGGGCCACGTCCGCGAACACCTCGTCCCAAAAGACCATGCTGTATTGCAGCGCGTTCGACTTGGTGGCGGAGGTCACCTTCTTACGCTTGCGATTGCGGGCCAGCTCGAAGGCGTAGACGATGATGCGCTCCACGCCCAGCCGCGTGAATACTCCGCTCTGGACGGCGACCTCAGCCGGTGTGCCCATCTGCGCCCGTCCGCCAACGCCCGCGTACTCGCCCTCGGTGTTCTCACGGACGCAGACGAAGTCGATGTCCGTTGGACCGCGCCCGGCCAGCGGCGAGCTGATGCCGCTCAGCAGCCGGACGGGGCGCAGGTTGACGTACTGGTTGAAGGTCTTGCGGATGGGCAGCAGCAGCTCCCACAGCGACACGTGGTCCGGCACGCCCGGATAGCCCACCGCGCCAAGATAGATCGCTTCGAAGTCGCGCAGGGTGGCCAGGAAGTCCGGCGGCGCCATGCGGCCATGCTCGAGGTAGTACTGGCAGCTCCAGGGAAAGTCGGTGTACTCCATGCGGAAGCCGCCGTCCGCTTGGCCGGGCGCGTCCAACACGCGCCTCCCTTCCGTGAGGACGTCGGAGCCGATACCGTCACCGGCGATGACGGCCACGCTATGGGTACGCACCAGCGGAGCATACAACGCGGGGGTAAGCTGTGAGGGCATGGCCGCGTTCAAGTCCCAGCCCTACGCCGTCGAGCTGTATTCGCCGGGGGCCGTCGATCCAACGCGCTTCCAGGTGACGTTCACCAAGCGCGACGGTTCGAGCGCGACGGTGAGCGGCGGCGAGATCGGATTCACCACCGGCCCACGGAGCTGCACCTGTGTCGACTTCGCCCTGGGCGATCAGGTGTGCGCGCACATGAAGGCCCGCGGTCGGGCTTTTCGGAAGTTTGCTCGCGATTATCGGGTGATGCTGCCGGCGGTCAGCAAGCCGCTGTGGGCCGAGGACGTCGGCGGCGACTAGGTCCTACGCGGACGGCGACTAGGTCCTACGCGGACGGCGAAGCGGCAGAACGGGGGGTAACCCCCTGTTTCTCGCGACGCGAAAGGTGTACCATCCCCTAAACAACATGGCGGCGTTCGACGGTTTCGCAGACGTGTGGGCTAAGGTGGCGCGCGAAGCGCAGGCAAGCGCCCTCTTCCGTGCACGGCTGGTCAGCATGCCCACGCTGGTGCTCAATGAGCACGGAGCGGCGCTGCCGGCAAACCTCAACACCCGTATCGTGGAGGATGGCGAGGTGCCGAGCGGCAGCTGGCACATGCGCCGCCACGGCGATAAGACCACGCTGGTGCTGGGACTGGCGCCTGCCGGTTAGACGGTGCGGGCGTAGTAGCGGTAGGTGAACCAGCCGCCGAAGCCGGCGCCCACCAGGAAGAACAGCCCCGCACCCCCGCGGAAGCCGAAGGCGGCGATGCTCACCAGGCGCAGGACGAAGAAGATGCCGGCGATGACCGCCAGCCCCAGGCAAACACCGCCGAACACTTGCGCTTTCCGTCCGTGGTAGCTCTCCGAGACGGCGCGGAAGACGCCCTGGGTGGTGGCGCGCCAGCCGGTGAAGCCGAGCGCAATGATGGCTGCCAGCCAGATCGCGCCATTGATGAGCTCGCTGATGCCGCCAGCAAACATGGATGCCCGCGAAGTCTAACGATAGATGGCGATGCCGAGCAGCGCCGTCACACCGATGAGCAGCAGCGGGTGCAGGCGGAAACGGGCCGAGACCAGAAAGCCGGCCAACCCGGCCAGCCACCCGAAGACATCCGTTGAGCTGCCTCGGATAATTTGCCACGAGGTAAAGCCCAGTAGGCCCGTCAAGCCGAAACTGAGCACCATCAGGGCGTTGGCTGTTCGCTTCAGATGGGCCACCTTGGCGTACCAGATCGCCACCAAGAGAACAAAGAATGGGGGGATGGCGAGAGCCGCGCCGCCCGCGATGCCGCCCAGGATGCCCTCCATCTGATAACCCACGCTCACGACGTACAAGCCGTTGGGGCCAGGGCTCAGCCGGCCGACGGCCAGAGCCTGACCGAGCAAGCGGTCGAGATTTGGCACGTTGCGCAGCGCCAGGTCCTGCTGCAGGATGGGCAGGCCGCCGAGCCCGCCAAACGACAACGCCGAAGCCTTCAAGAACAGGAGGAACAGCACGCCCAGGTTCATCAGGGCAGGAGCGCTCCGAGCGCCAGCGCCGCCAGCATCACCAGCGGCACCGGCACGTGAATCACGCCGACCAGGATCGAGCAGATGAGCACAAGCAGGCCCTGAGCCCCGACGTGCAGCCACTGCCGCGCCGCTCGCGGGATGGCCGGATTCCACATCTGCAGGGCTGTGGCCATGGTCATGCCGCCCGTCCAGGGGATGACCAGACGCAGTGCATCGTCGATGTAGTGGTTGCCGATCACGGCGACCAAGACAATCGACATGACGATGGTAAGGACTACCGAGGGCAGCATGAAGCCGGCGAAGGCCACCGCCAAGCCTTTGCGGCCGGCCAGCCGGCGGCCATACAGCAGCACCTGGCCGATCTGCTGGATGCCCACCGTCAGCTTGCTGAGCTGCCAGACGCGGTTGTAGTCAGCGTCGGTCATCCAGCCGTGCTTCCAGACGAGCTCTTTGCGCATCAGCAGCTGGCTGGCGGAGCCGCCGCCGAAGGAGAACAGGCCGACCCGTGTGAAGGCCAGGGCGACCTCCAGGAGGGTCGGCGGCGTGACCACGACTACCTCAGGGACCGCTGGCGCTTGCCCGGCCGGCAAGTCCGTCAGCCGCGACGCGTCCTCCGTAAGCTACGAGGCCTCTTCGGCTTGCTCGGGCTCGCCCTCGCAGCCTAGGGCCATCAGGTAGCCGCGGGCCCGCTCGGCCAGCGGATAGCGGTTCACCAGGTCCCAAAAGCGAGCTCCGTGCCCGCTGTGGATGAGGTGTGCCAGCTCGTGGACGATCACGTAGTCCTCCACCCAGCGGGGGAGCTTGGCGAGCCGGCGATTGATCCTGATAAAGCCTGTCGACGGCGTGCAGCTGCCGTGCAGCGTGCGCTGGTTGTCGACGTAGATGATGCCCGTGAAGCTGAGCTTGCCCTCGAAGTAACGCACGTTCAGCCGCTGGGCGCGGGCAAACAGCTCGTCGTCGCGGTTACGCGCGGCCTTGCGCCGGGCGCGCTCCACGCGCTCGGTCATGCGCTGGACCCACTCGCGCTCCTGCGCCGCGCTGAGCCGGGCCGGGATGGTGACGACGAGGGTATCGCCTCGGATGGCCGCCGAGATGGTCCGTGTCCGCCGCTTGCTGCGAATGACTTCGACGTTCATCGCCGGCAATCGTAGCAGCGGCGAGGATCGCTACTCGGTAGCTTTTACCGGCTTTTCGGTCTTTTCCGGCTCGTCCTCAGACTTGGTGGCTTTGCGGAACTCGGTGATGCTCTGGCCCATGCCTTTGGCCAAGCCGGGGATGCTCTTGGCGCCGAAGATGAGGATCACCAACACCAGGATGATGATCAGCTCGGGAAGATGGCCCGCAATGCCGAACATGGCGCCTGAAGCTTAGCTCACAGAACCTAGTCCACCGCGGCTTCCTCCAGCTCCACCTCGCGGGCGCCGGCGGCAGGCCCAAGGGTGAGCAGCCCCTCGCGGTCCTCATTGGGGATCTCGCGCCGCTCCTTGACCAGCTGCAGCAGCGGCGTGCGCGACTTGGCCGCCGCGCCGATGAGCACGCCGCCCACCAGCAGGTGCTCGTGGAAGAACAGCCGCTTGTAATAGAAGGCGCCCATGTCGTAGTCCATCACCGAGTCGAGCATGGGTTGGTCGGCCGGGGTGCTGCCGAAGACCGTGATGCGCGAGTCGAACAGCGTGCTGGTGTAGGTCGGCACGTGCCGGAATGGCTGGCGGTCGCCAGGATGCTCGGACATCATGTTGGCGGCCGCCAGGCGGCCCTGCAGTCCAGCGCTCTCCCAGGTGCCCAGCATGTTGTAGATGTGCAGGTACATGTCGTAGAACTCGGCGCAGTCGCCGGCGGCGTAGATGCCAGGGACATTGGTCTCGAGGAAGCGATCCGTCAGGATGCCGCGATGCAGGTGGACGTCGGTGCCGCGGCAGACACGGGTGTTGATGCGCAGGCCAAAACCGCAGCCGACGAGGTCGGCTGCCAGGCGCTTCTTGGACTTCGTCCAGGCGGCGGACACCGTGCCGTCCTTGGCGTCGACCTGGGCGGGCTCGTCGCCGTAGATGATGCGCACCTCGTGGTTGGCCGCCAGTTTCTCCACCATCTGGCCGCCGGCGTCATCCAGTACCTGGCGCAGGAAGCGCGGCCCGCGCATGACCCAGGTGGTCAGGATGTTTCGCGCGGCGAAGCCCTCGGTGAGCTCGTAGGCGATGTAGCTGCCGCCGAACGTGGTGGCGTTCTTGGCCGTCTGGGCGATCTCCAGGATCTCGTGGGTGTCGTCCAGCGTCTGGAAGTAGCACACGCCCTTGGTATCGGCGCCGGGCACGTCCATCGGGTTGGGCGTGCCGCCGGTAGCGAGCAGCAGCGCATCGTAGGCATAGTCTTCGCCGTTGCTGGCGTGGACTACCTTGTTCTGGGTGTCGAGCGCCTCGGCCCGGGTTTCGAGCAACAGCTCGATGTCCCTCTGCTGGTGCTGCTCGACGGTGCGCATCAGCACCTTTTTCTCGGTGACCTTGAGCTTCAGGTAAGGCGGCAGCGCCACTCTGTTGTAGAGCGGATAAGGTTCGTCGGCGATGAGCACGATCCGCGCCACTGGGTCGGCTTTGCGGATGGTTTCGGCTGCGCTGGTGCCGGCGATGCCGTTGCCGATGATGACGTAACCGCGGCGCCCGTTCACCACCTGCAAGAATACCAACGGCTGAGCGTGGCCACGGATAGGATCGGCCTATGTTCGTCAGCATCTCCCGCTACCGGGTCAAGCCTGGTATGGAAGAAGCGCTCAGGGATCACAACGAGGAATGGAAGAACAGCATTCGGCATCAGGCGCTGGGCTTCATCAGCGTACACGTGTTCAAGAGCCCCAAGGATTCGGCCGAGTGGACCAGCGTGGCCATGTTCGTGGACCAGTACTCGGAGATGGCCAACGCCAACAGCACGGATCACAAGCTGTGGTACCGGCGCATGCTGGAGCTGCTCGAAGCGCCACCCAGCTACTGGCAGGGCGAGCTGGTTCAGGAAGGCTGAATGTCAAGCTGCAAAGCTCTCTCCCGATGGCCAGAACGGGCACTGCCGAGTTGTCGCTTCCGACAAACATCAGCCTCCTTGGCAGGGTCCGTGGCAAAACCCACTTGACGCGGATCGCCAGCGGCTTAGTATGAGCACTGCAAATCCCGAGTAATCGTGAGAGTGCAGACGAGAGCCTGAATCGTCAGGTGGAGGCAGCGGGCTAAGGTACCCGAGCCGGTGGAGGTGCAAGCCCCCAACGGCAGAGGCACCCCACACCCGCATCCGCATCCCGGCCGCAAGGCCAGGACACGGAAGAAGCTCTACCAGGGCTGATGGGCGGCGGCCGCGAGGTCGCAGGCTACGGTCCCGGTAAGCGGAAGCCGAAACTGGCGAGCCAGGCCGGTAGAACCGGTCCAGTCGGGGCAACTCGACCGGGCCAGCGAAGCCGGTCCGGTGAAGGCCGCCCGAAGCGCCCCGCCGCGGCTACTCGGGATTTGTTTTGGGTCCGACGCTAAAATGAGGGGTCAGCCGGAGTAGCTCAGCGGCAGAGCAGTGGACTCATAAGCCATTGGTCGTCGGTTCAAATCCGACCTCCGGCACTCGAATCGAGCGCAATAGGCCGCAACAATCCGCAGTGCTAAGCAGCCGTAAAGTGGTCAACTTTGGTGGTCAAACAGTGGTCAGGGGTCCTGCTGGACTTCGAGTGCTTGTGGCTGATTGCATGCCGTACGAAGTACGAATTCAACGAATTGAACGAACTGAAGCCCGTGCGGTGAAAACGATCACGGGCTTACGAATTCAACGAATTGGACGAATTTAGGGCGTGTGCGAGGATGCCGGCCTGCCGAGCAGGGCATTCATTTCGTGGGCGACTCGCTGTCGGCCTTCCGTCAACCAGTGAGCGTAGGTGCTGCTGACCAACTGCGTGCTGGTGTGGCCGAGAAAGCGTGCGATGTCGAAGACCGGGACGCCTTGCGCCGCCAAGAAGCTTGCGGCGCTGTGCCTGAGGTCGTAAAAGCGCATCCGGGGCAAACCCAGGGCGCTCAGCTTACGCTGGAAGCGGTGGGTAACGACGGACGAGTGGAGCGGCCGGCCGGGCTCGGTGGTGAAAACCACCTGCCAGGAGTTGCCCCAGGTGTTGTTGTCGCGCTCCCGACGCTCGCGGTTGAGGGTCTGAGCGTCACGGTGGATGCGTAGCGCGGATGCCAGGAAGGCCGGCAGTTCCAGCTTCCTACGGCTTCGCTCGGTCTTGAGCGTCTGCAATTCGTAATGGCCTTCGGTGTCCCCCGGCTCCTTGGTCCACATGAGCTCCTGGTGGATGTCGGCCGAGGGCTGGGCATCATCCAGGTGTAGGTCTGGCCAGCACAGGCCGAGCGCCTCACCCTGGCGTAGGCCGAGCGCCAGCGAAAGCAAGTACAGCGCCTCTAAGTCGTCGCCGTGAATGCCGTCGATGAGGGTGCCGGCCTGGTTCACCGTGAGAGGCTGAATCTCGGCAGCCCGCCGATCGCCTTGGCCGGGCAGGTTCAACAGGCGCCGGCTGGCAGCGTTGTACGTCACCATGCCGCGCCTCTCCGCAGCCGACAGGGCGGAGCTGAGCACCCGCACGCAGGACTGGCAGAGTTGCGCTGACGCCTTCTTGCCGTGCATCGAGCCCGTCCGGCCGGCGGCCATATCGTTGAGCCAGGCCTGCACGTCGGCTGGCTTGAGCTTGGCCAGGGCGATGTGCCCCAGGTCGGGCAAGAGATGGTTGTGGACGTGACGATAGGTCCATAGCCGCGTTGAGTAGCGCTTGCTGCCGAGGTCCTTGGCCTCTTCGAGCCAGTCAACCAGCCAGCGGGCAAGCTTGATGTCCTCTCGCGGCAGAGAGCGATTGTCCGACAGCAGCTTCAAGCCCTCACGCAGCTTGCGGGTGACTTCTTCTTTGCTGGTCCCGTAATAGCTCTTGTGCTTGCCGTGCTCCAGCGCGATCCGCGCTTCCCAGCGCCCATCGCTTCGCCGTCTGACCGTGCCCTCGCCTCTGTCTCTACGCCGCGCCATTGACCCTCTCCTGTTGTTTGGTTGTCGGTGTCCGCTTGTAGGGCACCCTATCCGGACCAAGCTTCTTGCGCAGCCGTG
>DAIUFO010000098.1:0-11375 GCA_036844545.1 Chloroflexota bacterium | reverse complement strand
TCCGTGATTGTCACGCTGCCGTTGTCGGCCAGCGCGGCCTGCCCGTTGAACACCAGCACAGGCAAACACATGGCCAGGACGATTCCCAGCCGCGATAGGTTCCGCATCGGAGCGCGGCCCTCCCTTGGTTCAGTTAGTTGGCGAACTTAAACGTAGCGGCCCGATACGGGACTCCGCCAGTAAGTAGCGCCATAGTACCTAACGGCCGCGCTGCTACTCGTTCGGGACAGGGTTGGCGACCACCTCTTCGAGCGAATTGGCCCGGCGCCAGAACGGCGCGGGGCGGCTCTTGCCGTCCCAGCCGATCTGCTCCATGTCGGCGTACAACTCCAGTTGGTAGCCGTCGGGATCGAGGAACTCGACGCCGGGATTGGAGCCTGGCCCGCGCCGCCCCTCGTAGGTGATGGCCACGCCCTTGGCCTTCAGGAACTCGCGAATCTTGAACAGCTCGTCCACGCTGCCGACTTCCATGGCGAAGTGGTTCAGCCCCAGCGCACTCCTATCGTTCGGGTTGGCCAGCGTAGCGCCCTGCTCCGCCTGGGCCAGCGCAATTGTGTGATGGTCCGCGGCATTGCGCAGGAACACCATCCCATGCTCGTTCCGATCGGACTCTTTGAAGCCCATGATGTCGACCCAAAACCGGACCGTTCGCTCCACATCGCTCACCCGGTACACCACGTGCCCGATCTTCTTCACCTTCACCGGCGTCCGCGTCTGACCCGCGGCGCTGGCAGCGCGCTGCTCCTGTACCTCAATCATTGTTCGATCTCCTCTAGCTTGACTTGCTCGACTGTTGGAAACGGATCATAGAAATAATGCGGCAACGCCGCGGCTTGTGGCCAACGTAGCCAGGCATCGAGGCGATAATAGGCGATGCCTCCCGAAAGGCGGCTTCGAATTCGCTGGATCGTGCCGGCTGGACGTTGAGGGTAGCTGCTTCGAGGATCACGCGTTGCCCAAGATGCTGCCGCGGCGGCCGAACCACCAGAAGAGGGCGATCAGCGGAGCCATCACCACCGTCACCAGCAATGTGATCGCCGCCGCCTTGTTCTGAGCTCCGGAAAACCAGAAGCTCCAGACCACCGCCTGTAAGGTGATGTTTCGCTCGGAACTGAGGAACACGGCCGCGGTCAGCTCACGGTAGACCAGCAGCGCCGTCCACAGCCAGACGGAAAAGAGGGTTGGGCGCAGGAGCGGAATGAGCACTTTGCGCGATGTGCGGGCCATCGTCAGCCCTGCCGAAATCGCAGCCTCCTCCAGCTCCCTATGGATCTGGAGCAAGGCGCCGTTGAAGGCGCGAGTGGCGAATGCCAGCCGGGCCACGATATAGACGATGGCGATCAGCCACACCGAGCCGTACAGCGGCACCAGCTTGCCGACTACGAACAGCGCCAGCAGCAGCGCCGACACCGCCAGCACGAGCTCCGGTATTGCCTGCGGAAGGAAGGCGCCGAAATCCAGCGCATAACGTGCCCGGATTCGGGAGCGCACCACGAGCCACGAAACCGCGAACGAGAGCAGCACGACCACGACGGGCACCACCGCCATCAAGGTCAGCGTGTGCTGCAGTCCACGAACAATCAACTCCCAGTCAAGCCCGCGATAGTTGGCCCATCCCATCTTGCCAAGGGCGGCCAACGACGGCGCCATCACGTATGGAGTGAAGGCGACGAAGCCAAGTACCGCCAGGGGAACAAGGACTGTCAGGAGCGCATAGGCGACGATAAAGCCCCAGGCAGCAAATTCCCAGGGGCCCACATTGAGGAGCACCGGCCGGTAGCCCTTGCCCGTCACCACCTGATACCGTTCACCGCTGCGCAACACGGTGGCATACCACATCGTCAGCGCCAGGGCGATCAAGATCATGAAGGTCCCGAGGGCAGCGGCGACACCGTAGTTCGGCTCGCCCGCTCCCGGCGGGTGGACCAGGTCGTAGACATACGTGCTGAGCATGTACTCTCGGTTGCCCAGGCCGAGGATCGCGGGGATGTCGAAGGTGGCGAGCGCGATCGTGGCGATGTAGATCACCGCGGCCAGGATGCCGGGGCGCGCCAGCGGAAGGGTGACTTTGCGAAGAGTGCGCTTGAAGCTCATGCCATGAACGCGCGCCGCTTCCTCCAGCGATGGGTTCATTGCCCGGAACATCTGGGCGCTGAGGATGAAGCCCAGCGGCGCCAGGCTAAGCCCCTGGACGAAACCCATCCCGATCGGCGTGCCGATGTTCAGCGGTGGTGAGTCCAAGCCGAACCAGCCCTGCAGCAGCTTGTTGATGATGCCGATGCGCGGGTTGCCGATGAAGGTCCAACCCATGGCCGTGTAGATGCCGGGAATGACGATGCCAACCGTCATCGTGGCGTATACCAGCGCTTTGCCGTGGATCGTCGTGCGCTCGGCCAGCCAGGCGATCGGCAAACCGGCTAGGAGCGCCACGAGGATGCTCACCACCGCGAACACCGCTGTGTTGCGCAGCGCGGTGTAGAACAGCGAGTCACTCAACAGCTCGGCATAGTTCGCCAGTGTCGACGCTTGGGCGTCGCTGCCCGCCAGCCCAGCCTGAAAGCTGATGAAAATCAGCACCGCCACGAGCACGGCGATGACGGCCATCGGCAGCAGCGCCACAAGCAGCAGCCCGGGATTCCGAACTCGCCGCCGGCGCGGCCGCTTCACCTCGAGAGGCAGCCGCAGTGTAGCCTGCATCACGCCCCCCGTGCCTCAGTCACCAAATAACGACAAGACTACTTCTTGGCCAGGATCAGCTGCAGGGCCTTCTGAGTCTGGATGAAATTGGGGATGGAATTCAGCCACTCCGGCGAGTCCACCAGCACTTTGCCGCCGCTGCTGCGCACCGCCTTCACTTTCGCAGCCGCGTGCGACTCCGGGAACGTGTAGAGATCGTCGAAGTTGTACTTGTACAGCCACGCTTGGCCCTCTGCCGTATCCAAGTAGGCCACGACCAAGGCCGCGGTATTAGGCGCGCTGGAGTTCACGGGCACACCAGCGTAGTCGGAGTGCACCACCGTGGCATCGTCGAGGACCACTTCATCGATCGGCAGCCCATCGGCCGCGGCCCGAAGCGGGTTATTTCCTCCGCAATCCATAGCCAGCAGCCAGAATTCGCCGCTGCTCAGCCGCTGCTCCTCACCGCAGCGAATCAAGCCAGAGATCGAGGGCGAGAGCTCCTTCAGGTAGTTCGCCATGAACTGCTCGCCATACATGTCTGGGGTGGCGAACTCTCGCCAGCCAGCGACATACGGCGTAGAGGCGATCTTGCCATTGAGCCCCGGCTTGAGCAGATCGTTGAGCTTGTGGGGAATCAGGTCGCCCTTCAGCAGGTCCTTGTTGTATTCCACGCCGGTAACGTCGGCGGCAAAAGCCAGACTCCCGCCCTGTCCATAGGGATCGAACTTGCCGCTCGCATCGGCCGGAACGGGACGGCCCACCAGCGACTTCCAGTCGTACGTCCTGAAAGCCTTCTTGTTCAAGCCTTCCAGTGCGGTCTGGGCATTGCCGAGCTCAACGTCACTCGTAGCCGGCTGCCCGGCGGCCGCCTCCTGGACGATCTTGGTCATCAGGGACTGCATATCGATGCCAGGCGTGAACTGCGCCTTCACAGTGAGACCGTATTTCTTGTCGATCTGCGCCACGAGATCGTTGATTCCCTCAGACCCGCCGAAGCTGGTGGACGACCAGGAGGTCTTCAGGGTCGTCTCTTTCTTGGCGCCCGCGATGAGCTGTTCCAACGTGGCCGAACTGTCGTTGGCTGTGCCGCTCGCCGCCGGCTTGGCCGCGGCGCTTCCAGCCGGCTTGGCAGACGCGCTCGCCGCCGGGGCGGCCGAAACGGGGGGTGACGCGGATGAAGCCGGCGCCGCGCTGCCGCCACACGCCGCTAGTCCGATGACCAGTAACGCCAGCAGGGGCGCTCGTCGGGTTGTTCTCATTTGAAGCATGGTGGTTATCTCCCTTGGGACGTAAAGATTGGGCACATGATACGCCCTCTCGGCCCGTGCGTACAGGCTTCAGCGGAACAGGTCGCGCTCTCGTGCGCGGATGATCTCCTGCGCCGAGCCCGCGGCAGGCTCGTAGCGCAGCCCGCGCACCAGCACCACGGGAATGCCCTCGTTCGTCTGGCCCATCAACAGGGACGCCGCTCCGGCGATCTCGTCCGCCCAGCCGATCACCGACGTCTGCAGCTCGTAGCCGTACAGGTCGCGCCGGCCGCGCTCGTCCCTCAGCGGTCGCAGCCCGGCTACGCCAATGGCCACCCCCACCGAGCCCTCGCGCCAGGCGCGGCCGTGGCTGTCGTTGACGATGACCGCCACAGTACGGTCCGTCAGCTCGCGAATGCGCTCGGCGAAGCGCCGCGCCGAGGCGTCGGCGTCCTCCGGCAGCAGCGCCGCCACCTCGCCATTGCCGGGCGGCACGTTGCTGCGGTCGATGCCCGCGTTGGCGCACACCCAACCGGCGCGCTGCTCCACGATCAGCACGCCCTCGTGCAGCCGCAGCACCTCGTTGCTCTCGCGCAGGATCAGCTCGACCAGCCGCGGGTCCTTCTGGGCGGTTGGCGCCATCTCCCGCGCCCGCTCCGACGGCGTGACGTCCGCCAGGCTCACCAGCCGGCCCTCGGCCCGCGAGATCACCTTCTGGGCGATGACGAACACGTCGCCGTCCAGCGCCTGTTCCGCCAGCCGCTCGACCACCAATGCCGCGAGGTCGTCGCCCGCTTGGATAGCCGGCAGCCCGGCCACCGGGATCAGGCGCAGCTCGCCAGGCGCGGCCAATGCTACGGCCGCGCCAGGGCGCGCTGCCGTGCCGCGCGGTAGACCGCCAAGTCCTCGGGCGTGTCCACATCGAAGGCCAGGCTGTCGCGATCCACAACAGCCACTTCGAGTCCGCGCTTCTCCGCCTCGAAGCGATGATAGCGGGCGCTGTCCCGGCCGAAGCGGAAGGGAATGACTCCGGCCGGTCGAAGCAGCAAGGCGTTGGTGCCACCGTCCTTCGAGGGGGCGATGACCACGGACGCCTCCTTGGCGGCGACCGCGGCCAGGTCCCCGGCCAGCACCAGCGGCAGGTCCGACAGCACCACCAGCAGCCCCTCCGCGCCTCGCTCGACTGCCCAGGCGCGACCGGCATCCAGCGCCAGGTTCAAGCCTTCACTCGACTCCGCCACAACCACCGCCCCGAGCTGCCCCGCCAGGGCGGCGGCCCGCTCGTCGCCGGTCACCACGGCGTAGGCGTCGACGTTCCGGACTTCCCGCAGTTGCTCCAACACCGCTCGCAGCATGTCCAACGCCACCGCGGCGCGCTCCGCCTCGTCCAGCACCGCCGCCAGCCGGCTCTTAGCGCCAGCCAGCACCTTGGCCGGGACGAGGGCAACGGTCCTCAAGCGACCCAACCATCCCCTCTCCCGCCGCGGCGGGAGAGGGCTAGGGTGAGGGAGCCCAGGCTCGCCGTCCGCGCAGGACTCATGCCGGCAGCCACTCCAAGATCTCGCCTGCCAACCGACGCTTGTCCTCAGCCGTCTTCATCAACGTGTCCGTGACCAGCACCTGCAGGTCCAAATCCCGCAGTGCTGGCAGGTGCTGCTCGTCGACCTTGTCAACCACGATCCCAGTCAGGAAATCCCGGTACAGGCGGGCCAGCCCCAAAACCGACACCTCGCAGCCGGCGGCCGCCATCAGCCGGCCGGCTGGCCCGCTGACCGCCTCGCCACCGACGATCGGGCTTACCGCCACGCGAGGCCCAGCCACGTCCCGCAGCATCGCCCGCAGCCCCGGCACCGCCAGGATGGGGCCGATGCTGACCATCGGATTGGAAGGGCACAACACGACGCAGCTCGCCTCGCCGAGCGCCTGGCGCAGCTCGGAAGACACCGTTGCTTGCCCGAGGCCGTCGAATATCACGGTGCGGACCTGATCCTCGTGGCGGCGCTTCACGAAGTACTCCTGGAAGGTGAGCTCCTCGCCTGCGGCCGTCGTGATGCGAGTGGCCACGGGCTCGTCGCACATCGGCAGCAGCCGGCAGCTGAGCCCGGAGCGCTCGTCGAGCTGCGCCTCGACCACGGTGAGCCGCTTGCCGCGTCCCAGCAGCTCCGTCCGCGCCAGGTGCGTGGCCAGGTCGCGGTCGCCGAGCCGGAACCACGCCTCCAGGCCATACCGCTCGAGCTGATCGAGGGCGTGGAAGCTATCCCCGGCGATGCCCCAGCCGGTTTCGGCATTGGCCATGCCGCTAAGCGTGTAGCGCACGGTGTCCAGGTCGGGACAGATGCGGAGGCCGTACATCGTCTCGTCGTCGCCGGTATTGACCACGACTTTCAGCCGCTCGCCCAGGTGCGCGTACAGCCCAAAGGCCAGCTTTGACCCGCCCACACCACCGGCGAGCGCGACCACGGACATGCTCATGCCAGATTGAGCAGCAGATCGCCCATCGGCCGCCGCTGGGGCGTGGGAGGCGGCTCGACCGCCCGGCCGATGGTGATCAGCGCGTGCGGCTCCCAGTCCTTAGGCAGAGCCAGCGTGTCCTGCACGATCTCCGGGCAGAACAGCGGCGCGCACATCCAACAGGCGCCCAGGCCGTTCAGGTGCAACGCCAGCAGCAGGTTCTGGATGGCCGCGCCGACGCACTGCACGGCCATGTCCCGCTCGGCCGTCTGGCGGCGCTCGTCCGGGTAGAGATCGAGGTCGCGCCGGCTCATGCACACCAGCAGCAGCGCCTTGGCCTTGCTCAGCCGCACCCGCGATCCCTTGAGTTGGCCCGCGATCAGTCGCGGGCTCAGCTCGTCCTGCGACAGGTCGTCCTGCCACTTCTCGCCCATCGCCTCCGCCAGCCGCCGCCGCTCGCTCTCGGATGAGATCAGCACGAAGCGCCACGGCTGCGCATGGTGCGGCGAAGGCGCCCAGCAAGCATCCTCGATGGCCTGCTGGATCAGCCGGAGATCGATCTCCCCAGCCTGGTACGCGCGCACCGTCCGCCGCTCCCGCACCAGCTGGCGGAACGCCGCGTACTCCACCCAGCGATGATAGCCGCCGCCCCAGCCTGCGAGGTAATGTCTAAGCGGAGACTGGAGGGGGCGCTTGGACAAGAAAATCTACCTCACCGAGCCGGTGCGGGCTGAGCTGGAGCAAGAGCTGGCGAACATCGACCAGGTTGAGAAGCCGCGAGTACACCAGTTGCTGGCCAGTGTGAGCGCGGAAATCCAACCCGAAGACCGGGCGGACGAGCAACTCGAAGAGCAGCGCGAACGTTTGGAGCGGCGCGAAATCGAGATCAAAGAGACGCTCGCCGTGGCCGAGCTGGTTTCGCCGCCGGCATCACACGACACCGTCGAGATCGGCTCTACCGTCACTGTGGATGACGGTGGCGACCACCCCACATACACTATCGTCGGGTCGGTTGGCGCCGATCCTCAGCGAGGCTGGATCACCATCGAATCCCCGCTGGGCGCCGGCTTACTGGGCAAGCGCGTAGGCGACACCGTACGCGTGGCCGCGCCGGCCGGGGAGCTGGCCCTAAAAGTGATCGCCATCCACTGAGCCGGTTGCCGCCGGCGCCCCGCAGTCAGCGCTGCAGGGCGAAGCTGAAGGCCGTTGTTAGGTTGAGCACATCCTGGTTGGCGCGGTTGAGGTCCTCGCTCAGCTTTTTGGCGATGTTCATGAACACGCGGAAGCCGAGGTCGGTGTCGGACTCAGCGAGGGCCACGAAGTCGGCGTTCTTGATGACGCCGAGATCGCACGAAGTCGTGGCGGTGACCGTGGCTGAGCGCTTGCTGTTCTCGTCGAACAGGGCCATCTCACCGAAGGCGAAGAAGCCCGGGATGGTCAGTACGTTGGACGTGTTCAGCGGTTTCTCGAGCGGGGCTGGCTCCTTGGACTCCAACCGAATCATGGCTTTCCGCGCCTGGTGGAAGCCATCGCTGCCCTTCACGAACAGGTTCTTGGACACCTCTACTTGGCCCTGCAGCAGCAGATACATGCTGTCGCCGCTTTCGCCATCCGTGATGATGTCGCCGCCGGCATCGATCGACTCCGGCCGCACGATGCGCGCCACTTCGCCCGCTTGCTCGTCGGTCAGCCGCGAGAAGTAGTTGATGCGCAGGATCAGCTCGTGGCTGATGGTCTGGACCGCCACGTCAGCTGACCAGCATGGTTAGGTCATCACCAGGGCCGTGTGCTTGGCGCCGATGACGTAGTCGAGCGGCGGATTCAGGCGGACGGCGATGTGCTCGTCCGTCGACATGCTGATGCCGGCCGCCTGCACCTGCTGCTGGATGAACTCGGTGATGTAGTCGCTGCCGCCGCTCATAGCCTGGGTCAGGCCAAAGCCTTCCTCGCGCACGACGAAGCCGATCAGCAGCATGTTGCCGTTGTCCCGGAAGTGCTGGACCAACGGGCCAACGGTGCCGCCGACGAAGCTTTGGGGCACGTCCAGCGCTTTCAGCGAGTGGCTGGTCTCGAACGACATCAGCTCTGACAGCGCCTGGGGCGCGCCGGGATGGGCCACGTGGTTGGCCAGCAGCTCGCGGGTGAACTCGTCCGACACGATGACCTCGTCCGCCTTGGCCCGTTTGACGTGGGCAGCGTCTTCGCGCTTGAGGACATGGGCGAACAGCCTGATGTCAGGGTTCATCTCCTTGATCACCAGGGCAGCAAGCACCGTTTTCTGTTCATCACCCTCTTCGCCCATGGCGCCTGTTTCATCGGGCACGATGACGGCGTTCGCCGCCTGCTTCAGGCCCGCCCCGGCCAAGATCGACTCCTGCGTGAACGAGCCGCGCACGAACAGTATGCTCAGGTTGGCGTAGGCCTTCAAGTGAGGCTCGATGACGTCGGCGGTGGCCTCGTTGATCAGCACGACGTCGCGCTCGCCGGAGCGCGCCAGCGCCGCCAGCAGGCGCGGCACGTTGCGGTTCCAACCGCAGATGATCGTATGGCCGGTTAATGTGTTAGCGTCCAGAGTATCCCCCTCCTTTATGCGCCGGGCCACCAACAGGGAGGACGCGGTAGCCGTGAACAGCGAGACTAAGACTACGCTGGCGAGAATGAGAACGCTGCCAACCACGCGCCCGCCGGCCGTTACCGGCGTCTTGTCACCGTAACCCACGGTAGCCATGGTCACGATCACATACCAGACAGCGTCGCCAATGCCCACCAGGTAGTTGCTGGAAAAGAAAGCGGTGTCCGAGTCGCTTCGCTCCAGCAGCCAGATGAGGTTGGAGCTGACGATGAGCAGCATCGCCATGATCGTTGTCCATCCAGCGGGACGCCTGCCGCAGCAGCTTTGGCGGCTGAGGCGGCAGCCCAGGCGGGCCAGGCGAGGCGCCGTTGCCCGAGCCAGGGCGTACACCAGAGGGACGCCCTCTGCCGTTGCTGTTTGCCGCGGGTTGTTCGGCGGTTACGGTGGCCATACCCTATCGATCTTTTTCACCCTTAGTCAGCGCCGCCTGCGCGGCGGCCAAGCGGGCCACGGGCACACGGAAGGGCGAACAGCTCACATAGGTCAGCCCCAGCTCGTGACACAGCTCGACCGACGCCGGGTCGCCGCCGTGCTCCCCGCAGATGCCCAGCTTGATGTCCGGCCGGGTCGTGCGCGCCCGCTCAATGGCGATGCGCATCAGCTCGCCGATACCGTCGCGATCCAATGTCTGGAAAGGGTTCGCCGGCAGGATGCCGTCCTCCACATACTTGAGCAGGAACTTGCCCTCGGCGTCGTCGCGACTGAAGCCGAAGCCCATCTGGGTGAGGTCATTGGTGCCAAAGGAGAAGAACTCGGCGTACTCAGCGATCTGGTTGGCCACCAGGCAGGCGCGTGGGATTTCGATCATCGTCCCGAACTTGTAGTCCACGGTCACGCCCTGTTCCTGCATGACCGCTTTGGCCACCTTCTCCAGCTTGTCGCGTTCGATACGCAGCTCGTTCACGTGACCCACCAGCGGGATCATGATCTCGGGGTGGACCTCCACGCCCTCCTTCTGGAGGATGCAGGCGGCCTCGAAGATAGCCCGCACCTGCATCTCGGTGATCCCTGGAAAGAGGATGGCCAGCCGGCAGCCGCGCAGGCCCAGCATGGGGTTGGCCTCTCGCATCTGAGCCACCTCGTTCAACAGCTCATCGCGCTCTTTCAACCGCTCGGGGTCCTTGCCGGTGCAGCGCAACGTGGTGGTCTCGACCAGCAGCTCCTCATACGAGGGCAGGAACTCGTGCAGCGGCGGATCGATCAGGCGGATGGTCACCGGCAGGCCGTGCATCACCCGCAGGATGCCGACGAAGTCCTGCCGCTGGAACTCCAGCAGTTTGGCCAGCGCTTGCTCCCGCGTGGCGTCGTCCTTGGCCAGGATCATCTGTTGGACGATCGGCAGGCGCTCAACCTCCATGAACATGTGCTCGGTGCGGCACAGGCCGACGCCCTCGGCGCCCAGCTCGCGCGCCTTCTCGGAGTCGCGCGGATAGTCGGCGTTGGCCATCACGCCCAGGTTGCGGACCTCGTCGGCCCAGGACAACAGCTCGCCTAGGTGGCTGCTGATCTCGGGCGGGATCATAGCCACCTCGCCCAGGATCACCTCGCCGGTGGTGCCGTTGACGGTGATCATGTCGCCCTCGTTGACGGTCACGGAGCCGGCGCTGAAGCGCTTGGCTGTGTCGTCGACGTGGATAGCCTCGGCGCCCACGACGCACGGCTTGCCGACGCCGCGGGCTACCACCGCGGCGTGGCTGGTGGCGCCACCCGTGCTGGTCAGGATGCCCTGCGAGGCCATCATGCCAGCGTAGTCTTCGGGATCGGTCTTGGGCCGCACCAGGATCACGCGCTTGCCAGCCTTGCCCCACTCCTCGGCCGTCTCGGCTGTAAACACCGCCTGGCCGGTCGCCGCCCCTGGGGCAGCGTTCGTGCCGCGAGCAATGACATTGTACTTGGCGTTGGGGTCGACGCGCGTGTGCAGCAGCTGGTCGACCTGGTTGGCTTCGACGCGCAGCAGAGCCTCTTGCTTGCTTATAACGCCTTCATGGACCATGTCCACGGCGATCTTCACCGCCGCGTCGGCGCCGCGTTTGCCGGAACGCGTCTGGAGCATGAAGAGCTTGCCGCGCTCGATGGTGAACTCCATGTCCTGCACGTCGCGGTAGTGCTGCTCCAGCCGGTTTGCGATGTCCGCGAACTGTTTGTACACCTCGGGCAGCTCGCGCTCCATCTCGGAGATCTGGTGGGGTGTGCGGATGCCGGCCACCACGTCCTCGCCCTGAGCGTTCAGCAGGTACTCGCCGTACAGCTTCTTCTCGCCTGTCGAGGGGTTGCGGGTGAAGGCCACACCCGTGCCCGAGTCGTTGCCCATGTTGCCGAACACCATGGTCTGGACGTTGACCGCTGTGCCCAGGCTGTGCGGGATG
>DAIUFO010000097.1:0-11385 GCA_036844545.1 Chloroflexota bacterium | reverse complement strand
ATGCACGCTCTCCTGGTCCAAGCCGGCCGCCAGCTCGTCCAGCAGGATGAAGGGATCGTTTCGGGCTACCAAGGTGGCGACCACGAGGAGCTTCTGCTGGGCGTACGACAGCTGGCTCACGTGGTCGTCGGCGCGGTTGCGCAGGCCGAACTGCACCAGTACCTCCAGCGCCTGCTGCTTGTCCTGCGCCTGATGGCCTCGCGCGCCGAACAGGCGCTCGCTTTCCGGTGGCTGGATGGCCAGTACGACGTTCTCCAGCACGGTCATGCGGGCGAAGACGCGCAAGTCTTGGAAGGAGCGCGAAATACCGAGCCTGGCGATCCGGAAGGGCTGCAGGCCGGTCAGGTCCTGGCCGTTGTAGGTGATGCTGCCGCCGTCCGGACGCAGGTAGCCGGTGATCATGTTGAAGACGGTGGTCTTCCCGGCGCCGTTGGGGCCGATGATGCCGGTGACCTTTCCCGGAGGAATGGTCAGCGACAGGCCATCGACGGCGCGCAGGCCGCCGAAGCGTTTGGCGAGGTCGCGGATTTCGAGGGTGGCCGCGGTGGCCGGCGGCGGGTGAAGGTGGGCACTCGGGGTTCCCTCACCCCTGCCCTCTCCCGCCGCGGCGGGCGAGGGAGGTGTTGGATTCAGCCGGTCCTCAATCGTCGACCGCTCCGTCCCAACGATCTTTTCCAGGCGCTCCTTGATGTCGCCCAGGGCGGAGCCCAGGTTGTAGCGCTGCTGCTGGCGCTGGCGGGCTTGGCGCAGGCGCTCCAGCAGGTCCTGCAGGCCCTCCATCCGCCGCCCGTTGGGCGATTCCACGCCGTGCTGGAGCATGCGCCGCAAGGCGCTGCGAAGGTCCCCCTCGTCCAGCACGTGCTCGGCGATGAAGTCCATCGCGTCCTCGGCGGTGAAGGGGTCGATCTGCTGGGTGCCGTCCCAGCGGCGGTAACGATACAAGCTCACGATGCCGCTCTCTCGCAATGACCATACACTAGACGGCTATGGGAGAAATTGTCGCCGGCTTCGGCGTTCCGCATACCCCGGCCTTCCCGGCCATGGTCGAGCGCGAGGGCGCGCAATGCGAGACCGCCCAACTCTACCAGACCGTGGCCAAGCACCTGGAGGAGGTCAAGCCCGATGCACTGATTGTGTTCACCTCCGACCATCTCAACACCTTCTTCCTGGATAATTACCCCAACCTGCTGATCGGGGTGGCCAATCAAACCATGGGCCCGAACGACGGCACGCCGGCCATCGCTAGGACGCCGGTGCCGGTGGCCGAGCAGCTGGCCAACCATATGTACGCCTTTGGCCTGCGGCAGGGCTTCGACTTCGGCCTGAGCCAGGAGTTCGAAGTGGACCACACCATCATGGTGCCGCTGCACTTCCTCACCCCGCACATGCAGCTGCCCATCGTGCCCATCTTCGTGAACGGCATCGTCCACCCGCTGCCCGGCGCCCGCCGCTGCTACGCCCTGGGCCAGATGGTCCGCCTGGCCGTGGAAGCCTTGCCGAATAGCGCCAAGGTGGCCGTGCTGGGCAGCGGCAGCTGGTCGCTGGATGTGGGTGGCCACCTGGCGCCACGCGGCCAGTATTCCGGCACGCCGGACCCCGGCTGGTGCCAGACCGTGCTCGACTACCTCCGCAACGGCAAGATCGACGACCTGCTGGACGCCGCGACCGCCGAGCGCATGGCCCGCGCCGGCAACGTCGGCGGCGAGCTGCTGGACTGGATCGCCACCCTGGGCGTTATCGGCGACCGCAAGCCGCGTTTCCTGGAACCGGAGATGAGCCACGGCCACGCCTACGGCGTGTGGCGTTGGGACTGAGAGGAGGACGAACATGAGCGTCTATTCCATCCACAAGATCGCCCACTTGGTCCAGAAGGACCCCGATTTCCGCGACCGTATGCGGGCCGGCCCCGCGGAGGCCATCGAGGACTTCCCCCTGACTGACGAAGAGCGCCGCCTGCTGCTGGCCGGGGAAGTGGGCAAGCTCGAGCGCCTGGGCGCCCATGGGTACGTCCTGGGCGCGCTTGCCCGCCACAAAGTGCTCGACCTGGACCAAGAGAAGTACATCGAGCGGATGCACCAAGGCTAGAGCTTCGCCGGCCAGACCTGAGGCCCGTGTAACACGCGCAATATCTCGACCTACTCCCCGCGGACTCTGTACGGGACCGTGTAGGGCGTGCCTGAGACGACCATCTCTCGGGTGCCAGGCACGCGGCCCGGTGGGCCCGCGCGTACGTGCATCGAGGACATCCGTACCGTCGTTTGTCAGAGCGGGTTCGAGGCGGGCGTCCCGCCGGCTGTCAGGCGACCGCGACGACATCGACATGGCCGTTTGAAGTGCGCGGACGGATCACGATCTCCACGTCCCGGTCCAGGGCGTTGAGAAACCTAAACAGACGCTCCACTGAAAATCCTTCGAGGTGTCCCCGAATGAGCGCCGAAACCTTCGGCTGATCGATGCCGAGCAGGCGCGCAGCCTGGGCCTGTGTCAGGTGACGTTCTTCGATAATCCGCTCAATTGCAATGGCGAGCTTGGCTTTGGTCAGCGCTTCCTCGGGATTGGGCACACCAATGTCGGCAAAGACGTTGCCACTGCCCTCCTCTATGCGGTCGTCGTCTAGCCGAGGATCCCTTTTCTTCGCCATCACGATTTCTCCGATTCCCTGAGTTTGGCGGCATCAGCTTCCGCCAGTCGGAGCCGATGCTGGATCAGCTCCAGCTCCGCTTTCGGTGTCTTGATTCCTCGTTTGGATTTCTTCTGGAAGGCGTGCAGGACGTAGATCGCCTCCCGGATTCTGACGGTGTAGACGGCCCGATAGGTGTCGCCATCGAAGTCCTCGACGATCTCGACGACATCGGCGCCATGGAAGCCCTTGAGCGGCTTGGCATCGGCAGCCTTGCCGCCAAATTGCGCAAGCAGCAGCGCTTTACCAATCGCCCTCTTGACAGTCGACGGGAATTCACCGAGGTCTTTCCTGCTGGAAGCTATCCATGCGGACCGGCTTGATAACCTGCTCTGCCATTATGCCAACTCTGGCATGCTATGTCCACTGTCGCGGACCAGCTGGCCGCCACCTTCAAATCGGGCTTCCGTTTGCGCCGCGAGAAAGCAGCCCTTGTGATTGGCCCGGAAACTGGCTTGCGCTTCGCGGTTCGCTACGCCCCGGCCGCAGTCCGGACAGTAGTACCGGATGCCCGGCGTGGGCTGACGCTTTGACGCCAACGGTACGCCGCAGCCGGAACGGGTCACGACGCTCGGCGTACACGTCACCGCGAACGGTGAACACGTATTGGGTGATGTGCGTTGACAGCGTTTGCCGCCACTCCACCGGGTTCCAGCTATCCCGCTGTGCCCTCCACTGAGGCACCATATGGCCTTGACCTCATCCTTGTCGGAGGGGAACCCCCCAGAATGGCTCAATCACGTCCATAGGTCCTGGGCTCAGTTCGAGAGCTTGGCCATCGTAGCAGGCGAACCGCGATGCAAATCGACGGGTGGTCGCCTGCTCCGACTCATCGGCAGCTCAGCTAGACCGGCTCTACGCCCGGCCTGGCGCCGAGGTCGGTGAGTTTTTTGGAACGAGCCGCCGAACACGGCCCCTGCCAGCCAGCTCGGCGAGGCCCAGGCCACGGTCGTGCGCGAGCTCGTCAGCTCGCCGCCATCCAACATCAGACCGCTGCGCTGCGGGCTGCAGCACCTAAAGGAGGACGAGTCATGAGACCGCATATGGTCAGGCTCTTTCAAGGTTTGGCAGCCATGGCCGACACGTGTATGGTCTGCGCCTTCACGCACGATGAGGCTCTCCGGCGTTACGTCGCCGCCGACTCGCATGGCAAGCCCTACCCGAAGCGGCTGCCGGAATGGACATCTTGGGTCTGCTGGGCAGCGGCGCTTTACGTCGCGATCTTCGGCATGATAGACGGCGGAGGGCGATGAATGCCGCTCTGTTCTTCGTTTCGGAGACGCTCGGATTCGTCGCCACATTCGCCCGGACGGAGGTCGTCTTGTGGTTGGGTTATGCCGGCGAGACGGCATTTATCAGTCAGATGTACTGGAGCCATCCTGGCGACCGGTTTCTCGGGCCCCTACTCGTCGTTGCGGTGGTTGGCTGGCTCGTGTTGTGGTTTGACCGCTGGTTCCACGTCCGCGAGCACATCCGGCTTTGGCTCGCAGATCACCGTTTGCGAGACAGGCGCCTGGTTTAGTCGCTCGCCGCGAAGGCAGCCGGGCAGGAGAACCTGCCCAGGATTGCCTAAGCGTGGGTGCTCACGGGCCCTTCCGTCAATTTAGTCAAGCGCTTCGCACCTGCTCTTGGGCACGGCCCATTGACCGAAGGTCGCTACTAACATGACCAGTACTTCGTCGAGCTGATGCTGCTTGGCTCTCCGGCGATTCGCACCAGTAACTGCGAGATGCCTGGCTCTGTTACCAAGATGCCTTCCTTGGTCATCTCGACCTGGTACACAGTCACGGGACCAGGACCATTCCAGAGCTGACCCTCGGTTCCTGTGGTTGTCGCGTCATAGTCGGTAGTCTGTTCGCTACTTCGGGTGGACACGATACCGCCAATCTGGAACCTAGTAATGCTCTGGATGGCGCTGGCCATTGCATCTTTGGAGGTATTCCCGTGCAAAACCGTAAGCCATGGCTGTTTAAAGTGCACAAGTATTCCGCTGCCATCAGCACTTATCTTCGCCAGGGCAGTGGAACAACCCCACATTCCCGCCAATGTGCCAGCGTCATGCTCGAAGGAAAACCGTTCGGTATTCAATCGGGAAACGAGACCACTCGGCCCATTGATCCAGGTCTTGTAGCCATTGGTGAAGGCGGTCCAGTTATCAGCCTTGCGCCAAGCCATGAGCCCCTTAGTGCTGTGTTGCTGAGCGTCGCCGTTGCTGGCGGAAGCTTGGCTGTCGGTGCAGTCGCCGATATCGCCAGCGTTGAGATCATGCAGCGCCTTGAATCCGAGAATGAACTGGCAGCCGGCGGTCTGCGCATGTGCCGCCGCTGGCGCCAGCCAGACGCTCAAGCTCAGCAAGACGGATACAAACAAACGTCGCATTGCGGCCTCAGTCAATGCGCCACCGGCAGAAAATTGGCGGTGCTGCCTCCGCCAAGCTGATCAAGATAGCCAAACAACGACTGGACGTCGGTGCAAGGACCGGCATTGTTGAGCCCGCCGCAATTTCCAGCAGCCCAGCCACCACCCACTGGCTGTGGCTGATCAGCCGTTGGCTGCTGGCCGGCCTGCGGAGCACCCCCAGGGCTGCTGTGCTTGAGCAGGCGGAGCGGGCGCCTGGCCTGCGGCTGCTAGGCAGGCCCGGACACTATTAGCGGCGGTCTTCAGCCCGGGGTCGGCCTTTGCCGCCGGATCTGACGCATCGTACCGGGCGAGCAGCTGCTTCGCCTGGTCGAACGGCACCGGTCCCTGAGTCGTGATGCACGTTCCTGGCGGCGCCTTGGCCCCAGCGCAGGCGGCCGAGGTATCGGGCGCATTTGGGTCGCAGTTCGACGTCACCGCAGGCGGGATTGCGGGCAGGGCGCAGGTGCCGGTACGGCAGGGGCGGGAGCCTGAGCGGCGGCAGTCAGCTACTTAATGCAATCGTCGTCGCGAGCGACCGGGACGAAGAGCGCATGCTTATTGGGATCATCCAAAGTTAGCCGAAAATAAGCGTCGTAATCGCTCTTCAGACTGCTTCGCCATTCCGCAAGAGTTCGCGAGGAGCAGTCATTTGCGGCAAAAACCGGCGGGGCACTTGCAAGCGAACTGCCCGTACTCAAGACCGCAGCCAGCGGCAAGATCAGGCCGAACCTGATTCTGGAGGTCAGATTCGCTCTGTTGGGCAGTCCCAGATACATTAGCAGGCTCCTTTTCTAGTGCTGGAGTTCGGCACTTCAGACGGTAGCAAGCACGTTGTCCGCTCCCGGTTCATCGGGATGCACTTCCACGACAGCTGCAACCGCAGCCGCGTTCGCCTGCCGCGCGGATTGCTGCGCTTTATTGGCTGTATTAAAGTGAGGATGTCTGGGCCTGGTTCTTCGGAGCTGTCTGAGCCATGTCCGACCTCCGCGGTAAGTGGTGTAAGGGAGCTTGCGGCGAACCGTACCCCCCCGACTCATTTGTCAAGCTTTGGGCACTTTCAGTTGTTAAAGGAGGGCCATTGCAGCCTCAGGTGCACAGCGCGCTCCCGTCGGCCGCTCTCAAATTGGCGAGTGCTATGGCATTCTCGGCATCACCGCTCGGTCGCCTTACCTGACCGCAGTTTTGACCACAAATATGGCGGATTTGCTCAGATTTTGGGGGACACCTCTAGACAAAAGCAGGCCAACGCCAGCTGGTCGGATTTGGGCCGATTTGAGCACGACAACGGACGTTAGCGGGCATCTGGGACGGCCCTCGACATCCTCTCGCGGCTCAGCGTCTTTCGAGTTCGAGTCCCTTCTTCCGCACCCCTAAAGCGACTGGTCAGGGCGCTCGCGGCGCGGCCATCGGCTGACCCGATTCGAGGCAGCGTAGAATAAGCCTCCCATGATTGAGATTGCTTCCGCCCGCCTTGATCAGCTCACCGTGCCGTCGTCGCGGCCGTCCCGCCCCGAATGGGGCAGCGACGTCGTGGCCGACATGCTGCGCAAGCTCGAGATCCCGTATATCGCCCTGAACCCTGGCGCCAGCTACCGCGGCTTCCACGACAGCCTGGTGAACTACAACTCCAACCAAGGCCCCGGCATGATCCTGTGCAACCACGAGGAGGTGGCCGTGGCCGTGGCGCACGGCTATGCCAAGGTGACCGGCCGGGCCATGGCCGCCAGCCTGCACAGCAACGTCGGCTTGATGCACGGCAGCATGGGCATCTTCAACGCCTTCGTCGACCGCGCGCCGGTGATCGTCTTCGGCGGCACCGGTCCCATGGACTCCACCCGCCGGCGGCCCTGGATCGACTGGATCCACACCGCCAACAACCAGGGTGGCATGGTGCGCGACTTCACCAAGTGGGAGCATCAGCCGTCCAGTATCGCCGCCATGCCCGAAGCCATCATGCGCGGTTGGCACCTGGCCATGACCGAGCCTCGTGGCCCCGTCTACATCTGCCTCGACGCCGGCCTCCAGGAGGAGCGCATAGAGGGCGACATCGAGCTGCCGGACGTGGCCCGCTACCCGCTGCCAGGGCCCATCGAGCCCTCGCCCGAGGACGTGAAGGAAGCCATCCGCTGGCTGGCGAGCGCCCAATTCCCGGTCATCCTGCTGGGCCGTGTTGCCCAGAACGATCAGGCCTGGAAGAACGTCGTCGAGCTGGCCGAGCTGCTCGGCGCCGCGGTCCTGGCCGATCCCAAGAGCCAGACCAGTTTCCCCACCAACCACTACCTGCAGCAGGCCAGCTTCGGCCTGCGCGGCGGCGGTGACTTCAGCGCCACCCTCAAGAAGGCCGACGTCGTGCTGGCGCTCGATCGCATCGATCCCATGGGCGCTCTTCGCGGCGCGCTGTCTACGTCCGCGGACCCGCGCCGCGGGTTGGAAGTGCCGGCCTCGGCATTGCCCAAGCTCATCAACGTCTCCCTGGACACCTTCGCCGTCCGCTCTTGGACGACCGATTTCTTCGAGCTGGCGCCGGCTGGCCTGCCCATCGTGGCCAATGCCGAGAAGACGGTGGCGGCCCTGTTGGAGGAGGCTCGCCGCGTCATGCGCGACGATGGCGGCGCCCGCAGTCGCGCCGAGCAGCGCAGCGCCGGCCTCAAGGCCCACCGCCAGGAGATGGAGACCGGCTGGCGCGAATTCAACCTCAAGCGCTGGGAGATGGACCCCATCAGCGTCGAGCGCATGGTCGCCGAGCTCAAGACCGCCATGGGCGATTCGTATGAAGATGCCATCGTGCCGCGTATCCCGCTTACCTGGCCCAGCGGCGTGTGGGAGTTCACCAAGCCGCTGTCGCACCTGGGTGGCGACGGCGGCGGCGGCGTTGGCTCCGGCCCCGGCATGTCGGTGGGCGCGGCGCTGGCGGCTCGCGGCAGTGGCCGGCCGGTGGTCAGTTTCGTGGGTGATGGCGACACGCTGATGTCCCCCGCCGCGATCTGGACCGCGGCCCATCACGACATCCCCATCCTGTTCGTGGTGGCTAACAACCGGTCGTACTACAACGACGAGGAGCACCAGGACCGCGTCGCCCGCGCCCGCAACCGCCCGCCGGAGAACCGTTGGATCGGCCAGCGCATCGACGACCCGCCGGTCAACTTCGCCGGCCTGGCCAGCGACCTGGGCGCCGAGGGCTTCGGCCCCATCGCCGACCCCGCCGACCTGGCCGGCGCCTACAAAAGCGCCCTGGCAGCCCTCCGCGAAGGCCGCCCAGCCCTCGTCGACGTCCACATCTCGCCGAGGTGAGTCATGACCCGGTGGCGCGGGCAGGATGCCCGCGCCACCTAATTCACGGCGAATGACACGGTCTTAGGCCATGCAGTACCGCCACCTTGGGCGGACCGGCCTGACCGTGTCCGCCCTGGGTTTGGGCACGGGCGGCATGAACCGCCTTGGCCAGAAGCAGGGGCTGCCTGCCGCGGACAGCATCCGGCTGGTCCGCGGCGCGCTGGACCTCGGCATCAACGTGTTCGACACAGCGCCTTCCTATATGCAGAGCGAGGCGCTGTTGGGCCAGGCGCTGCAAGGCGTTCCGCGCGACTCGTATGTCCTGACCACCAAGTTCCACCCGGTGCGCCAGGGCGAGCTGCCCGAGCCCGGCGCCCTGCGCCGCTCGCTCGAGGACAGTCTCCGGCGGCTCAAGACGGACCACGTCGACGCCCTGCTGCTGCACAGCATCGAGCGTCCCTTGTACGAGCGCATCGTGGAGCGCTTCGTCGAGCCGCTGCACGCCGTCCGCGACGCCGGTCTGGCTCGCTGCGTCGGCATGAGCGACAGCTTCGAGCGCGATCACGAGCATGAGGCCGCCCGAAAGGCGCTGGCCTCAAATGCGTTCGACGTCGTCATGGTCGGTTTCAACCTGCTCTCGCCCTCAGCCGTCCAAACGGTCCTGCCGCTGGCGGGGGAGCGTCAGGCCGGCGTGATGGCCATCTGCGCCATCCGCGGCGTCATCTCCAACCCCGCCATGCTGGCAGGCATCGTCCGCCAGTGGAAGGGCGAGGGCCTGCTGGCCAGCGATGCCGTGCCCGACGAGGCCCCGCTGGACTGGCTCCTCGGGCCCGGTGTGGAGTCCCTAACCGACGCCGCCTACAAGTTTGCCGCCACCCAGCCCGGCGTGAGCTGCGTCATGACCGGCAGCGCCAACCTGGAGCACCTGGCCGCCAACGTGCGCGCGCTGGATGGCCCGCCACTGCCTGCCGACAAGGTCCAGCGCCTGCTGGAGCTGTTCGGCCCCGTCGGCCGGGCAGCGACGCACCCGGACTTCTTAGCCGCTCGCTGACATTGGAGCATCGCCCGCCGGATGTCGACGTGGAGGCGCGAGCATGACGCCTGCCAGCGGCCTAGCGGTGTTCGGGCGTTACCATTCCAAGCGGACGCACAGCTTGCCCTCGTGCTCCTCGAGGGGCAGCACCGCCAGCGCGGGCCCGCCCGGGGGCGCCACGCAGGCCCCGCTCTCGAGGTCGAAGCAGTAATTGTGGCCCTCGCAGCGCAACTGCGTGCCAATAATTTCGGACGTGTCCAGATTGGTCGCCTCGTGCGGGCACTGGCGGGCGAAGGCGTACAGCTCGCCCTCGGACATCGTCACCAATATCTCGCGCCCGCCCAGGTCCACCGGCTTCATGTCGCCCTCGACGATCTCTCCCGGCTCGGCCACTGGATAGTAGACGACGCCCACTAGGCGGCTGCCACGGTGGCGCGGGCATCCTGCCCGCGGGCGCTGACGCGGGCGTTCGCGGCCGAGACGGCCACGCTACCTTTGTACGCCGGCCCGCGCAGGACTTTGCCCGGCATGTCGCCGCTCATCTTCCCATCCTCGCAAATGACCGTGCCGTTCACGATGGTGTAGTGAACGCCGTCCGCGCGCTGCGTCAGCCGCTTGGTGTTGGCTGGGTAATCCTGGACCCACTCGGGCTCCCGCGCGTTCACGGTTGCCGGGTCGAAGACCACCACGTCGGCGGCGTAGCCCGGCCGCAGCAGCCCCCGGTCGTTCAAGCCGTAGACCGAGGCCACCTGGAAGCTGAGCTTGTAGATGGCCTGCTCCAGCGGCATGATGCCGCGTTCGCGCACCCAATAGCCCAGCAGCTTGGTGGCGTAGGCGAAGGCCGCGTTGAATTGCACGTGCGCCCCCGCGTCCGAAAGGCCGACCAGCACATAGGGGCTGCGCATGATCTCGCCCATGGCCTCGGGGTCGCCGCCGTTGGCCGACAGGAACGTCGTCTCCAGCCCCTCTTCGAGCGAGAAGTCGATCATCGCGTCGATGGGATGCTGGCCGCGCATCTGCCCCAGCTCGGCGATGGTCTTGCCGACCAGGTGCTCGTTCTCAGGCTTGCCCACCTTGATGATCGGGATCAGGTCCCAGCGCTTGTGGAAGCCGGTGTAGCGCACCTCGGCCATCTCGGCCTTCAGCTTCACCCGCGTCTCCGGGTCGGCGAAGGCCTGCTTGCGCACCAGCTCGGGCAGGAACATGATGTTCTTCCAGGTCGGCCACTCGTCGAATACCTGCGCGTTGTTCAAGGTGAAACGGTTGTAGATCGGCTCCGTGTTGGACAGGCCGTAAGCGCGGTAGCCGTCGCGGAACGTCGGCTCGATGGCCTCCAGCTGCTCCTTCCAGAAGTCGGGCGCGCTGTAGCGGTGCAGCACGCTCTGCCAGATCACCGGCCGGCCCGTGCGCCGCGCCAGCGCGTCGTACCAGGCGATCTGCTCTCTGTCGCTCAGGTTCACAATGGTCTCGGCCACGCCGCAGTTCAGCTCGCCCAGCACGTCGCACAGTTGGAACAGCTCGTCCAGCGTGGCCAGCCGGCTGGCCACCGGCTTGCCGTCCTCGCGGAAGTGGCGGCTGTTGCGGTTGGTGGAGAGTCCGAGCGCGCCACCCTCCATGGCTTCGCGGACGTGCGCTTGCATTCGCGCGATCTCGGCGGTGGTGGCCTCGCGCTCGACCGATTCCTCGCCCATGACCGTCTGCCGCACGGCGATGTGGCCCACCAACCCGCCGACGTTGATGCCGACTTTCCCCTCCAACCGGTCCAGGTAGTCGCCGTACGATCGCCAGCCCCACTTGATGCCCTGCACCAGCGCCTCGCGCGGCATGGCCTCCACGCGCACGAAGCTCTTGATGATCGAGTCCTCCACGCCGTCCACGACCGGCGCCAGCGCCAGCCCGCAGTTGCCCATGACCACCGACGTCACGCCGTTCTCCGGCTCCGAGGTGCCGTACGGATCCCACAAGATCTGCGCGTCCAAATGGGTGTGATGGTCCACGA
>DAIUFO010000096.1:0-11466 GCA_036844545.1 Chloroflexota bacterium | reverse complement strand
CAGGGCCAGCAGGTCGTCCGGCAGCGGATCATCGAAATCAGGCGCCATATGAATGAGCCCTTTCATGGTGCCCCATGGTCGTGGTGCCGAATCTGCCTCAATGGGCGCCAGCTTGACAAGGGGCTTGCCGCTCTTCGCGATAATGATCTCCTCCCCTTGAAGGGCCTGCTCGACCAGCCGCGAGAGATGTGTCTTCGCTTCGTGTATATTGACTACGGCCACGGACTTAGTCTAGCTTAGTCCACCCGTGGAGAAGTACTTCTCCATCACCTGCCGGCGCAGCTCGCGCGGGCCGCGGCTCACCCGCGGGAACTGGTCCTTCCAGGTGAAGGGTCGCACGGCGTAGAAGATGGCCCGGCTGTTGGTGTGGTCCTTGAGTTCGCCGTCTGCGGAGGACCGCTTGGAAGGCGGCATGCGCGGGTCCAGCGGCGTGCTCCAGCAGTTGTCCACGATCTCGATGTCGCCGGCCGGATCGACGCGCGTCTCCATAGCCCACAGCACCTCCTTGATGTTGCTGGGGTCGATGTCCTCGTCGACGATCACCACCAGCCGGCCGTTGCGAGCGATGGCATTCAACCCCAGTACGGCCATGCCGGCTTGCTTGGCGTGGCCGGCGTAGCGCTGCTTGATGGCCACCACGATCAGGTATCGGCTGTGAACCCACACGCCGGCGACGTCCTGGATGCCCGCGCTTTCGAGCTGATCCCACAGCAGCGCGGCTTTGAAGTCGATGCCCATCTCCGGCGCGCCCGGCCACAGCGGCGGCATGCTCAGGATGATGGGATCGTCGCGGTGGTACAGCGCCTTCACCCGGATGACCGGCTGCGGCTCGCCCGTGCCGCGAGTGCCGCCGGAGTAGTAGCCCGGCCACTCGCCGAACGGCCCCTCGTCGGCCGCCTCGACGTTCGGTGGCGGCACCTCGCCCTCGATGGCGATCTCGGCTCGAGCCGGGATGGGCAAGCCGGTCAGAGGCCCAAGAATGACCTCAACCGGCGCACCGCGCAGGCCGCCGGCCACGTCCAGCTCGCATACGCCCCACGGCAGCGCCGTATGGGACGGGAAGAAGACCTGCGGGTCCGTACCGTAGGTCGCCGCCACCGGGCAAGCTTCGCCGCGGTCCCACCAGCGCTGGCAGATCTGCCTGCCCTGCTGGCCGGGACTCATCCACAGCCCCAGCAGGTCGCGGGCGTGGACCTCCTGGCGGTAGGTGCCCATGTTGATGAAGCCGCTCTCGGGGTCGCGGTTGAGCAGCGAGTCGCCCGTGCCGATGTAGCGCCCGCCATCCGAGGCGTGATACAGCGGCACCGGGAACTTCAAGAGGTCGATCTGATCGCCCTTGAGGACGTTCTCCATCACCGGCCCGGTCCCGACTTCAACCGGCGGCAGCGGCTGGGCTTGCGCCCGGTTCATGCGGTTCGACGCCTCGCGCAGCACTTCCAGGTTGGTCTTGTCGGGGTCGATGCCCAGCGCCACCGCGATGCGCCGGTGCGACGCCAGCGGCAGGCTGAACACCCGGTAGCCGGCCGGGTAGCCGCGGATATTGTCGAACAGCAATGCCGGCGGGTTGTCGATCAGCTCCGCCGCCGCCTCGGTCAGCGCGCCGATCTCCTCCTTCCAATCCGCCCCGTCGATGTCCCTGACCTCGCCGATGCCCCGGCAAGCCGCCAGGAACTCCCGCAGGTCGTTAATCACGCCGGCATTGTACGGCTCTGTGTCCCCTCGCCCGCCGCGGCGGGCGAGGGGACACAGAGCCGCTGAAGCCTCGGCATGACTTCGCGGGCGAACAGCCGGAACGAGCGTTGGACCTTGTCGTACGGAATGCCGCCAAAGTAGAAGGTGCAGTCCGCCTGGGTCAGGCCCACGGTGTCGCGGGCGTGCTCCAGCACGCGGACGCAGTCGTCAGGCTTGCCGATGCACACCCGGCCGTCGTCCAACAGTTCCTGAAAGGTGGCGCGATGGCGTGGGCCGATGAGCGTCGCGCTGCCCTGCTGACGGGCCGCGGCGTTCAGCTCGCCGTACGCCCTCACTGCGTCCTCACCAATCCGCAAGGCCTCGTCGCGGTCCTCGCTGCAGTACACCTGGAAGTGGCTGGACACCTGCAGCTTGGCCGGGTCGTGTCCGGCGGCGGCCGCCGCCTGGCGGTACGTGCGCACGAGCTCGGCAAGCTTGTCCATAGGGTTCACGTGGATGACCGTCAGCAGGTTGAAGCCGCTCCGGCCCGCGCCGGCGAAGTTCTCGGGCGTGGCCGTGCACGCCGCCCACACCGGCGGGTGCGGCTGTTGCAGTGGCGGCGGGAGCACCGACACCTCGTCGAAGTCGAAGAACCGTCCGTGGTGGCTGAATGGCCGCTCCTGCCAGGCCTTCAGGATCACCTCGAGGCTCTCGATCAGCCGGTCCTGGCCCTCCTCCAGCGGCACGCCGAAGGTCGCGTAGTCGTAGGCCACGAAACCGCGGCCCACGCCGAAGTCCAGCCGGCCGCCGGATAGCTGGTCCAGCATGGCGTAGGACTCGGCGATGTGCAGCGGGTTGTACAGCGGCGGCAGCGCCACCGAGGTGCCGATGCGCAGGCGCGACGTCCGCGCCGCGATGGCCGACAGCAGCACCGGCGGGAAGGGGATCATGCCGCCGTAGGGGTGGAAATGGTGCTCGTTAGCCCAGGCCGAATCGAAGCCCAGCCGCTCGCTTTCCTCCAGCATCTCCAGGATGCGGCGGTAGAAGTCGTTGATGCCGCCATCCTTCTCGGGGTAATAGGTGGGCAGCGAGAAGATGCCGAACTTCACCGCGCGGCCGCCCGCAGCTCGGCCAGCACTTCGGCGGCCGGTATCACCCGGGCGAAGGCTTTCTGCCAGGTGCTCAAGAACACCTTGCGGACCTCCTCCTCGCTGACCGCGCCCCAGCCCTGGTCGGAGATCGGCCGCGCCGCGTTGCAGTCGCTGAGGGCCACGACCTTGAAGCCGAGGTTGGCGGCCTCGCGGACCGTCGTGTCGCAGCCGAACTGCAGCGTCGTGCCGGCCACGATCAACGTGTCGCGCCCGCGCTCGCGGACGTAGTCCACCACCGGTGTGCCGCTGATGCAGCCCGACATCCAGCGTTTGACGAACACGAAGTCGTTGGCATGCTCGCCGAACCGGTCGGCTTTGCGGCACAAGCTCGGATCTATCTCCGCGTCAGACGCCAGCTCCTGGCGCACGACGGCCTTCTCGCGGATCAACTCGGAGCCGATCAGCGCGAACACCGTCGGGATGTTGTGCGCCCGGCAGAAGTCCACCAGCGGCATCAGCTCATCGAGCGCCGCGAGCGCCTCCGGCGCGAAGAAGGGCGAGGACGGCGCGACCATCCGCTGCTCGATGTCGTTGATCACCAGCGCGCAGCGGTCGGGAATCAGCTCGACGCGCGGCACGGGCTCACTTCAAGTAGCCGCGCTCGCGCCAGAAGCGCTCGGCAGCGGCGTGGAGCGGCACGTCCAGCGGGCCTTCGGGCGTGTCGAAGCACATCCGCTGCAGCGGCAGCGGGCCTTCGCCCTGCCACGGGATGCGGTCCTTGCGGGCCTCCAGGCCGGCGCAGATGGCCGTCACCAGGTCGTCTGGCGTGCGCTCGTTGCAGAACACCGGCCAGCCGCTGAAGTCGATGCTGAGCACGTCCGCCGGCAGGCCGGGGTAGTCCTTGGCTTCGATGATGCCGCGCCGGTAGCCGAGCGCCTCCAGCTTGCGGACGGTTGTCTCGCGCAGCGGCAGCACGGTCATGCCGTTGGCGACAGCCGCCGGCACGCCCCGACCCACGGCTTCGTCGAAGATGGCGTTGACCTCGCCGCGCTGGAAGCTGCCCACGCGCAGATCGTTGTCGGGCATGCCGTGCTGGTACACCAGCTCGCCGCCCCAGGACCGGAGGTCGTCCACTGAGAAGCCGGCGGCTTCCATGATGTGGTCCATCATGAAGTGCACCGAATGGTCGCGCTGGCCGCGCACAGAGATGCGCAGCGGCACGCGCTTCTCGCCAATCTCCTCGAAGTCCTTGAGCCCAGTACTGGGATGGACCGCCCACATGAACTGGTCGTAGGACGGAATAACGGTGATGGCCCGCACCGGCAGCGGCTCCTTGTACGGCCCGGTGCCGCGATAGGCCAGGGTCAGCGGGCCGGAGGGGTTGATGATCCCCAGGTCGGCCTCGCCGCGCGCCACGGCGTCGATGCCGGACGGCGTGTCGCTGGCGAACAGCCGCGCGCTCCAGCCATCCTCGCCCTGCTCCCGCAGGTACAGCATCGCCTGGCGCCATGGCTTGTCATCCAGAGCGACCAGCTCGGAGGCCACCTCCAAGACCAGCTTGGATCGGGTCGTGACAGGCATTGCATGGTGCGGACGTGTGCGTTCCAGCGTGGTTCCTCTCTGCGTAATGTTCCTCTCCCCCCGCGGGGGGAGAGGCTAGGTGAGGGCTTCCTACACCCCCACCGGCTCCGGCACCCGCAGCTTGTACAGGTCCACCACTGTCCCCCGCACCAGCTCGGCGCGAGTGGCCTCCGGCAAGCTGCCCAGGTCGCGCTCGATCACCTTGCGCGAGTTCGGCCAGGTCGAGTTCTCGTGCGGGAAGTCGTTGGACCACATGCAGTTGTTGTCCTTCCAGAAGGCCAATGTTTCGGTGCCCACGTGGTCGTTGAAGAAGGTGGCGTACACCTGACGCTTGTAGTACTCGCTGGGATTCATGGTGATCGGCGGCGGGTTCACCTTCTTGAAGCGGTTGTAGTAATAGTCCCACTGCTGCATCAGCCATGGGATCCAGCCGATCTCGTGCTCGACCATCACCAGCTTCAACCGTGGATAGCGCTCCAGGATGCCGTAGAACACCAAGTCGAAGACAGCGTTCATGGCGTCGTAGGTCTTGATGTTGACGCTGCCGCGATAATGCTCGACGCCCGTTCCGTTGAGGCCCCTGGTCTTGACATAACCGTGGCCGGTCAGGATGTGCAGGCTCAGCGGCATGTCCAGCTCCTGGCAGGCGGCCCAGAAGGGGTCGTAGTGCGAGGAATGGAACGGCAGGTCGGCGTGGGGGACTTCCCAGACAATGGCGCCCTTCAGGCCGGCCTCCTTGCAGCGGCGCAGCTCCTTCACCGCCACGTCGATGTCGTACACCGCGATGGCCGCGATGCCGATCAGCCGGTCCGGGCTCACCTTGCAGTAGTCCATCAGCCAATCGTTGTAGACCTGGAAGCAGGCTTCTTGTAATTTGGCGTCGTCCAGCCCGAATAGTGACAGGCCAAGCGTCGGGTACAGCACCTCGGCGCTGACACCGTCCTGGGCCATCTCTTTGACTCGCGCGTGCGGGTCGGTCCCGCCGGCGTGGTGCTGGAAGCTCTCCCCCACGGCGAGCTTCTTGAACTTGGGCGCGGCGTCCCCGAAACGAGGCGTGAGCGCCTTCTCCCACAGGTCATGGGGTTCCATTACGTGCGAGTCGGCCGAAATCAGAAGCTCTTCCATGAGGCATACAATACCCCAAATGGAAACGACGCCAATCAACGTACGCAAGCTCGGCCATGCCGTCATGGTCGTCAATGACATCGAGCGGACCACCAAGTTCTGGACCGAGATCATGGGCTTCAAGGTGTCCGACCGCAACGAGCAGGGCATGGTGTTCCTGCACTTCGGTGGCGACCATCACACCATCGGCTTGGCCTCGGCCAAGGAGCTAGGCTCGCTGCCCGGCCACGACCAGCCCGGCCTCAGCCATTTGGCTTTCGAAGTCGGCAGCATGGACGAGCTCTTCCACATGCGCGATTTCCTCAAGCAGAAGGGTGTCACGATCACCTTTGAGGGCCGCAAGGGGCCGGGCTCCAACCCGGGCCTCGAGTTCCTCGATCCGGACGGCTTTCAGATTGAGGTCTATGCCGGCATGGACCAGATCGGTTGGGATGGCAAGAGCCGCCCGCCCGAGCAATGGAACCGCGTCAAGTCCCTCGAGGAGGTCGTCGCGAACCCGCTGCCCTGAACATGCTGGTGTTGGGTGTGGCCGGCAGCGCGGCCAAGAGCCATCGCACCCGCGCTCTGATCGAGCTGGCGCTGGCCGGCGCGGCCGAGCTGCCCGACGTGCAGACGCGCCTGGTCGACTTGGCCGACACGACCATCGACTTCCCCGACGGCCGCCCCGTCGAGGCCTATTCCCTGGCCACGCGCGAAGTGCTTGATCTCGTGAAGGTGGCTGGCGCCTACATCCTGGGCACGCCCATGTACCGCGGCGGCATGACCGGCGCGCTCAAGAACCTGATCGACGTCATCCCCAAGGACTACGTCGTGGGCAAGGCTGCCGGCCTGGTGGCCACCGGCGCCAGCCTCCACCACTACCTCGGCGCGGACCTCGGCCTGCGGACGGCCATGGCCTTCTTCCAGGTCCACGTCGTACCGGCCATCCTGTATGGCGCCAGCTTCCAGCTGGTGGATGGCCGTCCGGACGACCCGAACCTCACCGCCCAAGCCCAACAGCTCGGCCGCGACACCGTCGAGCTGGCCCGCGCGGTCGCGGGCAAAGCCCTCGGCCCGACCCTGTTCTAGCGTCCCCCACTTGTCATTCTGAGCGTCGAGCGAAGAATCCGTCCGGCCCCGCCGGTTCAGCCGGACGCTAGCTGGTCGCCTACTTCGCCGTTAGGATCTTCTGGATCTCGGAGCGGCGGCGGGCGTATTCCTTCGGGTCCTGCGCCTGCATGGTCGAGAGGTCGATCGTGCTCAGCTTCACGCCGGCGGACTTCAAGCCTTCGAGCTGCTGAGCGGTCTTGGAGCCTGCCATCTGCTGCGCGTCCTCGAAGTCGTACTGGTACAGCGTGTCCTGCCCCTCGCGCGTCATCAGGTAGTTGACCCACAGCTTGGCCGCGTTGGGGTGCGCCGAGTTCTTGGGCAGCCCCACGTACAGCGGGATCAGCAGCGGCGCATCCGAGGGAATGACGATGTCCAACGGGCCGCCGCGAGCCTTCTCCTGGTAAACGTTCGACTGGCTGCACAGCAGGGCCATGGCCTGGAACTCGCCCGTCGAGAGCCGGGACATCTCGTCGCAGCGGATGAGGCCTGCCAGCTGGGCGCTGAACTTGGTGATGAAATCGACTGTCTTTTGCTCGCCCCAGAAAGCGTCCGTGGCCAGGTAGTCGAAATTGGCCGCGTACGGGGTCGAGGCCAGCTTGCCCTTGTACTCCGGCTTGAGCAGGTCCTGCAGCGTCTTGGGCACAGCGCTGCCGGTGAGCTTCTGGGTGTTGTAGCCGATGCCGTCCAGGCTGGTCTCGAAGGTCACGACGGCCCCATTGCCGGACGCCAGCGACGGGTCTTTGATGTTGGGCGCCCAGCTGGCCCAATCGACAGCCTCGAGGACGCCCGCTTGCACGGCTGAAGCCATGTGCACCGCGTAGCCGACGTAGAGGTCGCTGGTGGCGGGCCGGTTGGTCTGGAATTCCTGGATCATCTTGGCGCCCATGTCGGGCATGGACGGTCCGGGCGTGAACTGCACCTTCAGGCTGAGGCCGTACGCCTTGTTGAAGCCGGCCGCCAGCTGCTCGATGCCCTTGGTGCCGCCTTGGGTACCTTCGCCCCACACGAAGTTGAGCTGCCCCTCCTTGCGTGCGCCATCGATGACCGCCTACAGCTGAGGCGCGACGCTGGCTGCCGGCTTGGCAGCGCTGGCCGGCGGGGTCGCGGCCGGCGGCGCCGCACCTCCGCAGGCTGAAAGCACCAGGAGAACGGCGCCAACGATCGCGAGCAAGTCCCCTCTCCCGCCGCGGCGGGAGAGGGCTAGGGTGAGGGAGCTTAAGGCGCTGCCGGAAATCCGTGCGATGGAAGGCACAGGTGCCCTCACCTAGCCTCTCCCATTGAGATGGGAGAGGAACATGACGCGCTCACACCCCACTCGTGGCAGCAAGGCCGGCAGGCATCGTCCACTTCTTGACCGCCTGCCCGTCGGCGAAGGCGCGCAGCTCCCGCTCCCACATCTTGCGGAACATGATCAGCACCACGTCCGAGCGGCCCAGGTGCTCGTTCTCGCGGGTGGCGATGCGGCCCTGCCCGGCTTGGGCCACGTAATCCTGGATGTTCACGATGTCCGGCCGGTGGGTCAAATCGTCAGTGTGCAGCTCGCCGCGCAGCACCGCCTCCCCCAGCTCAGCCGCCGTCGGCTCGTCCGGGCCGGGCGCCTTGCGCTTCTTCTCGGCCAGCCGCGCGCGCACCTCCTCGACAGCGTCGCCGCTGACGTGGACCAGGTCGGCGTTGAAGCTGACATGGCTCTCGTCGTCGATCGGCACCCGCCAGCCCACGTGGTCGGTCCAGCCGGTGGCGTCGTTGGGGTCGGGCGAGCCCTTGATGTACAGCGCGTTGGGCCAGAAGAAGTGCGACACGCGCACCACCCCGTCCGACCGGGTGCCGTACTTGACGAAGCCATACTCCGTCTCCTCGCCGGAAATCTTGGGCAGGTCGCGGTTCAGGCCGGTGCTGGCGAACGAGGTGCGATGGACGAACGCCACGTGCAGCTCGTCCGTGTTGCTCTCCAGGTTGTTGAAGACGTTGCAGCCGCGGAAGTAGCTGTCGTTGGTCAGCACGCCTTCCTCCTCGAGGGTGCTGAAGCGCGGCAGCGGCGGCGCCTTGCCCTCGCCCAGGTAGGCGAAGACCAGGCCCAGGTACTCCTCGGTCGGATAGCTGCTGATGCGTACTTTGGCGGTAAACGAGGCTTCCTCGGCCGGCATCTCCACGCACTGGCCGGAGGGGTCGTACTTCCAACCGTGGTAGAAGCAGCGAAGGCAATCGCCCTCCACCCAGCCCGTCGAAAGCTGCGTGCCGCGGTGCGCGCAGCGCGGCGCCACCACCCGCGGCTTGCCGCTCTCGCCGCGATAGAGCGTGTAGTCCTCGCTCATGATCCGGATCGGCACCGCCCGTCCGGTCCGCAGCTCAGCCGCCACGTATACCGGGTGCCAGAAGGTGCGGATGTAGCGCCCCGCCAGCGTGCCCGGCCCGGTCAGTCGAAAATCAGGCAGATCCTGCGCCGCCGGCCCGCTTTCGGGCCTGTCGAGTGTCATCGCCATCGCGACCCGATGGTAGCTCACATTCCCTCGCCCGCCGCGGCGGGAGTAACATGCCTATGACGCGCTTCTCCCCCGTCGGGTCGGATCAGCTGCCGTTGGACGACGGCACAGCGCCATCTCCATTGAGGACCGAACGCAGCACCTGCGCAGCGCCGAGCAGGCCTGCAGTCTCGACGGGCACCACCAGTTTGGCATTCGGGCTTGCCGCGAACTTCGCGAGCGTGTCCAATTGAAGGATCGAGACCAGGATCGGGTCTGGTGCGCTGTTCTTGATTGCGAAGTAGACCGTCTCTATCGCCTTAGCGCGCCCCTCGGCCTCCAGCATGGCCGCCTGCCGGTTGCCTTCAGCGCGTAATATGGCGGCTGCCCTGTCGCCTTCGGCCTGCTTGATGACCGCCTGCCGTTGTCCGTCCGCGATGTTGACAGCTGACTGCTGCTGGCCCTCGGACTGGAGAATGCTGGCTCGCTTCTCCTGATCGGCCTGCTTCTGCAGGGCCAGGGCCTTGAGGATCTGATCCGGCGGGGCTATGTCTACGATTTCGATGCGGTTGATGCGGTTGCCCCACTCCTCGGTCACGGCCTCCATCTGAATCTGCAGGTCCGCGTTGATTTTCTTCCTCTCGGATAAGGCTTGATCGAGCGTCATAGAGCCGAAGACTGCCCGCAGGGTAGTTCGAGCCAGTTGATCGATAGCCACGCCGTAATCAGAGACGTTGAACAGCGCCATCCGTGCGTCGACCACCTGGCTGAAGATGGTGGCATTGACCATGACGACCACGTTGTCGCCCGTGATCACGTCCTGCTTATCGCCCGTACGGGGCGTTTCGCGGACATCAACGCGAACAAGTTGGTCGATGAACGGCAGGATGACGGCTAGTCCCGGGTCGCGAATCTTGTGGAACTTGCCGAGGCGGGTGACGACGCCGACATAACCTTGCTGGATGACCTTCACGGTCCTCACGAAGAAAACCGCGGCGATCAGCACCACGACGAGTAGAGTGATCAGGGACGCCTGCATAAATCAGCTCCTCCCGCCGCCCATCCTACTCAACCCCGACAGATGGCGGGGTGTCAACCGATCTTCTACCAGCTACTAGTAGCGGGAACCGCCTCCGCCGCGCCCGTAGGAACCGCCGCCCGAGTTGCTGCGCTGCTGGGAGAAGCAGTCTGAGCAGTACACCGGCCTGTCGCCGGTTGGCACGAAGGGCACCTGGGTGGCTTTGCCGCAGCTGCTGCACGTGACATCCGTCATCTCGCGTTCCCTGCCGCCGCGGCCACCGGATGACCCGCGATTGGCGCTCCGGCAATCCGGGCACCGGGAAGGCGTATTGGTGAAGCCCTTCTGGGCGAAGAAGTCTTGTTCACCCTGGGTGAATGTGAAGCTGGTGCCGCAGTCTCGGCAGGTAAGAGTTTGGTCCGCCATTGGTTGCCTTTGCTCCCCGCGTAAATTTTGTTCGGTGCGCCAGAACGGCAGAGCCGGGGAACGGAACCGAGTGAGGGATCTTCCTCTATGAGCATTTTATCCTTGGCTGTCAAGGGGTTGCCGCGCGCATCTGCAACCACCTGCTGCCGGGAGGCGCCAAGCGAGCCAGCGATGTCCGGGGACACATGCTGGGTGAGCCATTGCTGCGCGGCAGTTTTCCCGCGGAAACTTGATCCGAACCTGATCAGCCACACTCAAGAGCCTCGTAATTGAGAGTGCCGAGGGGGTTCCCGGCGCTGCCCTACCCCAAGCTGGAATACTTCAAGGAAGCCGTCACGACCCTCGGCACAGCAACGAGAAGATGCGCGACTTCGACCTCACCAAGGTGCTCGACCAGTCGTTCGTCCAAAGCGCCGCCGACCGCGGCCTGGAGAAGGGTTGAAAACTTGAACCCGTTAGGCTGCCTGCAAGTCAGCTGGGGACGGTCTCGAACGTGACGTGTAACCGTTCCGGCTCGGGAACTGAGAAATTCAGCTTTTCGAAGCCGATGACATTGCCGTCGCCATCCTTCATCAGCACGACCTCATCGACCGTCTCTTCGCAGACGCGCTCCTGCTGAGGGTCGCCGAACCAGACGGTCAGCGTCTTGCCGTCGCGGTCGTAGAAGACTCTCACTTCGTCCATACGCGTTCTCCAATCTTGATGGCGTCTGTCGGATAGGAGGTAATCACAAACCCGTCGTCATCTACGTGCTTCGCGACCACGCACAGCCACCGGCCTGGCTGCTCCAGCCTGTAGAAAAGTACACGTCCTGGTCGCCTCGGCTGCGCCGAATCTCGACCGGCTCGCTCAGCGTGCCGGCAAGGTCTTGGTCGCGGCCAGTCATGACCGGGTGCTTGAAGTCGGATATAGCCTTCCAGACGATAGCGCGCTGGGACATGCCCAGTCGTTCGGCCGCTCCTGAGCGTGCCCCGCGACTTCGACGCCGCGGCCACGTCTTGCGAGC
>DAIUFO010000095.1:3615-11486 GCA_036844545.1 Chloroflexota bacterium | reverse complement strand
GGCGCTGGACACCGCGCTGGACATGTACGTCACGTTCTTGTACTCGATCCCGAGCGTGGCGCTGCTGCCGGTGATTGTGCTGTGGGCTGGCTTCGATTTCCAGGCCAAGGTCATTGTGCTGGTGCTGTTTGCCTACTTCCCACTGGCCATCAACACCTACCAGGGTGTCAAGAACGTCGATCCCAAGCTGCTGGAGGTGGGCCGCGCCTTCCGCTGCTCCGAGGGGCAGCTATGGCGCAACGTCGTGCTGCCCGGCTCCCTGCCGTTCATCGTCACGGGTCTCCGGCTGGCGGTCGGCCGCGGACTCATCGGCATGGTGCTGGCCGACCTGTACACGGCCATCTCCGGCATCGGCTACCTGATTGTGCGCAGCGCCAGCACCTACCGCGTGGACAAGATGTTCGTGCCGATCGTGCTGCTGGGCGTCCTCGGCATTGCATTCACAGCTCTGCTGCGGGTGGTGGAGCGCAAGGTCGCGCCCTGGACGCTGGCCTCGACCAGGGAGTAGGCAAGGCGCAAGCCTCAGGGGGCGGTCAGCTTGGCCAGATCCTCGGCGGAGATGTCTCCAACGGACGTCGTCTTCCCGCTGAGGTCGACCTTCACCGCTTGGAAGGAGTTCTCCACGGTGTGGGTTGGCTCGACGAACGTCAGCGGTCCGCTGGCGCCGAAGTACTTAATCTTCTTGCCCTGCGCGAGCAGCTTGGCGCCATCGGCGAAGTTGTACACATTGGTGTGGTCCGGCCCCGGGGTGGACACCTCAGGGATGGACTTAACGTAGACGGTGGGATCCGTCGACTTGGCCGCGATCATGGCCAGGGCGCCCACCACCAGGCCGTCGTAATACTGGCCGCCCTGGGTGCGCGGCGGGTGGTTGAACTTGGCCTGATAGGCCGCCGTGAAGTACTTGCCCGCCTCGCCCTCGAGGCCTGTGGGCACGATGTGCGACAGTTGGCCCAGGGCTTGCTCGCCGCCGGCGGCTTTGACCCACTCGACGGTTTGCGTGTAGTCGCTGCCGATAACCGGGAGGTTCTGTCCGCCGAGGCTGCGGAGCTGCCGGAAGAAAATGCCCGCTGGTGGGATGTTCATCTGCGTGAGCATGGCGTCGGGCTTGGCGTTCATCACTTGCAGCACTTCGCCCTGGTAGGAGGTGACGTTCTCGGGAATGGCTGGTTTAGCGACGATCTCGAGCCCCAGTTTTTTGGCAGCGTCCTCCATCGGCGGGCCCAAGGTTTGAGCGCCGGCGCTGGCGTCGAGGACGATGGCAATCTTCTTGTAGCCCTTCTTGCTGGCCTCGAGGGCCATGGCTCGGCCGACAGCGGCGTCCGATGCCTTGAGATGAAAGCTCCAGGGCGAGGGAACGTTATCCAGCGCAGGATCGCCCACCGTGTTCATCGTGACCATTTTGGCCGTGTTGGTGATAGGCAGCGTATTGGCATAGATGATGACGCTGAAGCCGATCATCAGACTGGGATTGTCGGTGGCCAGGCTCTTACGGACGGCCGTCACCGCGTCGACCGCGTCGGGCGCGTTCACCGGGATGATATGGATTGGGCGGCCGAGGATGCCGCCCGCCTTCTGGATGTCGTCGGCGGCGACCTGCGTCCCCTCCAGTTCAGCCTGGCCCAGCGCCGCCGAGGGCCCGGTGAAAGACGCGACCAGGGCGATGTTCACCGGCTGGCCGCTGAGGCCGGCGGACGCGGCCGGCTTGCTCGATGCGCTGGCTGCGCCAACCGGCGCGGCGGGTTTACTCGGCGCCGGGGCAGCCGAGGACGGTTTGGCGGCGGCGGCGCTCTGAGGCGCTGAGGAAGCGCTGGGCGAGGCGCCCGAACCGCACGCCGCCAGAATCAGAGCCAATGCTGAGAATGCAACGAGACGGGGTCGAGGTTTCCTGGCCATCATGTATTCTTCCTTCTATGTCGCTGCTGGTTGAGCCGCCTCGAGGAAGAGCGCCTCGAGGTCGGCACGTTGGCTGAACTCAGCGGCCGGACCGTCCAAACGATTCCGGCCGCTGGCCAAAAGATACACGTGATGCGAGAAGCCGAGCGCCAGCCTGACATTCTGCTCCACCGCGGCGATGGCCAGGCCGTCCTGAGCCAGCCGCGCCAACGCCTGCCACAGTCGGAGTGAAACGGCGGGCGCAAGGCCTGCCGTGGCTTCGTCGAGAAGCAGCACCTGGGGGTTGCTCATCAATGCCCGCGCCACCGCCAACATGTTACGTTGGCCGCCGCTGAGCTTGCCGGCCGGCTTGCGCATGATGTCGCGCAGGTCCCCAAAGATGCTCAACACGTGCTCCAGCGAGCCACCGCTCCGGACGTATGTGCCGATCTCCAGGTTCTCGCGCACCGAAAGGCTTGGGAAGACATTGCCTAGTTGGGGCACATAGGCGACTCCACGTCTCACCAGCTCGCCGGCGTCCACCCGCTCGAGCGATTCGCCGTCCAGCCGGATGGCGCCCTCGAACACTCGAGCGATGCCGAAGATGGCTTTGACCAACGTTGACTTGCCGGCGCCGTTCGGACCGACAATGGCCGTGATGCTGCCCGGCCGAAAGGCGGCTTTGACGTCGAAGATGACTGGCTGGCTGCCATACCCGGCGGTCAAACCTTCGATTTCAAGCTTCACGGCTGGCCACCTCGCCTCCCAAGTAGGCAGCGACCACCGCCGCGTTCTGGCGAAGATCTGCCATCGAGCCTCGCGCAATGACCTTGCCCTCGGCCATGACAATGATGTGATCGCACAGCTGCTCCACCAGTTCCAGGCGGTGCTCGATCATGAGAATGGTGATGCCTTCCTCGCGGCAGAGCGTCGTCAGGTCTTCCGCCAGGCGGGCGCGATTGGTGGGGCTGATGCCGGCGAAAGGCTCGTCCAGCAGCAGCATCTTCAAGCCCGTCATGAGGCCGCGGGAAAGTTCGGTCAGGCGCCGCTGTCCGCCGGATAAGTCGGTGCCGTAATTGTCGGCAACGTCGCCGATGGAGAAACGCTTGAGCATCTGCCAGGCACGCTGGAGATGCCCCTGCTCCTGCTCCTGCCAGCCGCCCAGGAACGATCGCGCCAGCCGTTCTCCGTGCTGCGCCGGGGGCGCCGCCATCAGATTGGACAGGACCGTCATCCGGGCGAAGATACGGCTCACTTGGAAGCTCCTGGACAGTCCCAGACCGGCCACCCGATGTAACGGCCAGCCGGTGATGTCGCGGCCGTCAAAGCTCACCTGGCCCTTGTAGGAATCGTGCACGCCCGAGACGCAGTCGATGAGCGTGGTCTTACCTGCGCCGTTCGGCCCGATAAGGCCCCAGAAGACGCCCTGGGGCACGCTGAACGATACGCCGTCGACGGCCTGCATGCCGCCGAAGGCGTGGGCCAGGTTGGTTAACTCCAGGACAGCCGCGGCCACGTTCAGCTGTCTCCCGTGACGGCAGCTGAGGGAACACCCGCCGCCGGCCGCGGTTCGGTCCCTCCCCCGGCACGGAAGCGAAAGCGCTCCTTCCGCTCCGGCCACAGACCATAGGGCCGCCACCACAACACCGCCATGAGCAAAAGACTGATGGCAATCCCCTGGATCGCCGGCAGCAAGTCGGTGCGGCCGCCGATCTCCGGCAGGAAGCGGCTGCCTTCGACGAACACGTCCAACACGACTACCGAGCCCAGGACCGCGCCGAGACTCCTCCCGCGCCCGCCGACAATCACGGCCGCCAGGATGATGAACGTCTCTCCCGGCTGCCATGCGCTGGCGTTCCAGCCGCCGAAGTAGATGGCGGCCAGCCCGCCGCCAAGCCCGGCCGCCGCGGCTCCCAGCAGATAGGCCGTGAGCCGCAGACGTAATGGGTCTTTGCCCAAAGAGCTCGCCGCCAGCTCATCCTCGCGCAGCGACCGAAAGGCGCGGCCCAAAGGCGAATGCTCGATCCGCCAGAAGACCACAAAGACAACGATGAGAGCAACCAGGCACATAGCCAGGACCACGAACTGATACGCCGTCGGTGAGAGCTGGTCCTGCCACGGGCCGGGGATCGCGATCAGACCGGTCTGGCCGTTGAACAGGTTGACGTCGTTGCTGACCAGGATCAGCAGCGCCCAGCCGATGGATGACAGCGTGAGCGCCAGATACCAGGATGCGATGCGGCGGAAGCAGATCAGCCCGATCAGCAGTGCAAACGCCGTTGTCACCGCCATCCCGAACAGCACATCCCAGGGAAAAGGCCAGTTGAAGCCGCCGATGTAGTGGACCTGGCCAGCAGCCGGCGCGGGCGGCAGCGCCGCGATCCCGGTGCAATAGGCGCCGGCCGCCACGAGCACGATGTAGGCCAGATTGAGGATGCCCGCGACGCCGAACTGCATGTTGAGGCCGAGCGCCAGGATGCCGTTGATGCAGGTGTAAATGGCCATCGTCGTGAGGTAATAGACGACGTTCATGCGGCCTCGACGTTCTGCACGATGTAGGTCAACAGGATAGATCAGCCTGACTGCCGCGGGCGGCTCGCGAGGCCGCCTGCAATGACAGCCGGCCTAGCGCGCTATCTGGCAGCCGCCGATGTAGCCTCCACCCACGGGAACCAGCTCTTCTGAACCCATCTGATGATAGTCACGTTCACGATGCCGAGGGTGGCGGTGACCATGAAGACCGCGAAGAACTTGGGCGTCTGGAACGACATGCCCAAGTCCAGCAGCAGCTTGCCGAGACCCACCGAGGCCACCTCGATCTGCCCGATGATCAAGGCGATCACCGCTCGGCCGGCGGATATTCTCAAGCCGGCCAGGATGTAGGGGATGGCTGCCGGAATGGCGATCTTCCACATGAGCTGCGACTCGTTCAAGCCAAATGTCTGGCCGACCTCGATGTAGCCGCGGCTCACGTTTTTCACGCCCACCACGGAGTTGAGCAGCATCGGCCACAGGGTGACGAAGAAGATGAACACCACCCGGGTGCGCAGACCGAGGCCCAGCCAGATGATCATCAGCGGCACCAGCGCGATGCCGGGCGTGCCGTTCATGAGGTCGACATACAGGCCGAGCACACGCTCCATGAAGCGGTAGCGGCCCATGAGCAATCCGGCGGAGATGCCCACCACAATGGCGGCGCCCCAGCCGATGTACATCTCGCGGAAGCCCTCCAGCAGATCCCGGATCAGGTAGCCCTCGGACAGGATTTGGACCTCCGCCTTGGCAACCTCTACGGGCGTGGATATCAGCAACTGGTTCAGGACCAGCCCCGACAGTTGCCAGAGGCTGAAGAACACGGCCAGCGAAGCCAGGGTCAGCCCCCGCCTGCGCCACAGCGCGGCAGCGGCAGCGGCAGCGGCAGCTTCCTCACGGGGCAGGCGGCGCGCAATGGCGGGTGGCGCGGGTGGGGGCGCCGTCAGCGCGGCGCTCATACTGTCACCTGCTGGCGCACTCCTAGACGTTGGACGATGTACTCACGCAGCTCGATGGCGCGGGGCTCGGCCTGCACGTTGTACTCCCAGCGGGGATGTGGCAGGCCCACGTCGAGGACTTCCATGATGTGTCCCGGTGAGCCGCCGAACAGGGTGATGCGGTCCGATAGAAAAATGGCCTCATCCACGTCGTGCGTCACAAAGATGATGGTCATGCCGATCTTCCGCCACAGTTTGGCGACTTCGATTTGCAAGGTCTCGCGGGTGAAGTTGTCCAGCTGGCCGAAAGGCTCGTCCATGAGCAGCACCTTAGGCTGCGTGGCCAATGCGCGAGCCACTCCGACACGTTGCTGCATACCGCCGGACAGGGTGTAGGGCGGTATATTGGACAGAGACTCCAGGTCCACCAGGCTGAGCGCCTGCTCGGCCTGGCGGCGCCGCTCGTCAGGAGGAATGCCGCGGGCCTCCAAGCCTATCTCTACGTTTTGGATCACGCTTCGCCACGGCAGCAGGTTGATGTCCTGGAAGACGAAGGCCATCTGCCGCGAGACGCCTCGCAGCTCCTCGCCATCCAGGAAGATTTGCCCATCGCTGGGGGCAACCAGGCCGTCGATGATCTTCAGCAGAGTGGTCTTGCCGCAGCCACTGGGGCCTACGAAGCTCATGAACTCGCCGTCGCGTACGTCGAGTGTGGCGTCTTCGATAGCCACGACTACCCTCTCCTTGGTCTCGAAGACCTTGGTCACACCGCGGATTGAGAGCACAGGCTCGCTCCTATCGCCCTGATTGGCTGATTTGAGTCACGCGCCATCAGCGCTGCGCCGCGGCGGATCCGGCTATCCATGGGAACCAGCGCCGCTGTGTCCAGCGCAGAGCCGCGAACAGCAGCACCGCGTAAAAGGTCGTCGTGATCAGGGCGCTCATGTACCGGCCGGTCTGGTAGTAGTCGCCCATCGTGGTCAGCAGATCGCCCAGCCCAGACTGACTGAGCTCCGTGCCGGCCAGGATCATCCCGGTGACGCCCTGGGCCAGCGCGATGCGCATGCCTGCCAGGATGTAGGGCACAGCGGCGGGCAGAATTACCAGCCGCACAATCTGCGGCTCCGTCAGCCCGAAGGCCAGGCCGGCCTCGACGTAGCCACGTTTGACGTTCTTCATGCCCACCATGGTGTTGATCACCAGCGTCCACAGCGAAACGATGAAGATGAATGCCACTCGCGCCCACAGGCCGAATCCGAACCAGATGATCATGAGCGGCAGCAGCGCGATGGTCGGCGTAGCGTTCATGACGTTTACGTACGGACTGAAGACGGCCTCCCAGCTGGTGTAGCGGCCCATGAAGATACCCAGGCCTATGCCCACCACGCTGGCAATGCCGAAGCCGATGATCATGTCGAGCAAGCTCTGCACGAAGGCTTGTTCCAAGCTGCCATCCGACAGCAGCCGGACGAAGCCGTAGACGATGTTTGTCGGCGTCGAGATGAGGATGGGATCGAGCGCCAGCGAGGACAGTTGCCACAAGATCAACACCGCCACCAGTGAGCCCAGGCGTACTGCATCGGATCGCCACACGCCGGCGAAACGACCGGCCAAGCTGGCGGCTAGGGCCGGGCGTTGGCTGCCCGACCCTGGCAGCGAGACGGCTTTACTCATTGGCTAGGGCAGCATCGCCTTGACGGCGGTCTGCCAGGCGGTCAGGTCGGACCACTGGGAGATTGGCCGCTGGCCACGCTCCTTGATGTCCTTCATTTGGTTGGAGGCGTCCCAGTTCTTCTGCAATGCGTCCTGGCTGTAGGCCGTGGCGTCGGCCGGCCACAGATTCGTGGTCTTGAACAGGTCGTGCGCCTCCGTGATGGCTTGATCTGAGTTGGCGTGCTGCGTGTATTCTTGCGCGTACGCCGCCCATTGCTTCGGATCGTCGTTGAAGATCTTGGCGGCCGCGAGATAGGCCTCGTCCATCGCGACGGCCAGGTCCGGATTGGCCTTCAGGTACTCCGGCTTGGCCGCCATAAAGCTGTCAGCCGACCACGCCACGTCCTTGGCGGCCGTGGCGAGGACGTTTAACCCGCCCTGCGCCTGCGCCGTCTTGACGGTGTCGGCATGGATGAAAGCGGCGTCCAGCTTGCCGCCGATCATGGCGTTTACCGCGTTCGCCACGGTCCCGATCTCGATTTCCTGGACCTTGTCAAACGGGATCTTGTGGAGGGTGAGGACAGCGTGCAGCAGCACCGCGTCGATGCCGTTCTTGGTGCCGCCGAGCCCGAATGTGTGCCCGGGCAGCTCGTCGACGCTCTTGAGCTTCTTGGAAACCATGACGTAGTCAACGTGCGGCTGGTTGGGGCCAAAGATGGTGAGCCCGGCATTGATCATCTCCGACAGTCCTTGGGCAACGGCGTCCTCCTGGCCGCTGACCACAGCCATCGTGGGCGTGTTGCCCGAACCGAGCTGCAGGTCGGCATTGGCCCCCCACTTCTTCAGTATCTGCACCACGACGTAGGTCTCAGT
>DAIUFO010000095.1:0-3605 GCA_036844545.1 Chloroflexota bacterium | reverse complement strand
GGCCGGCGCGCTGGCCGCCGGCTTGGCGCTGGCAGGAGCGCTCGCGGCGGGCTTCGCGCTGGCCGGCGCGCTGCTGACCGCTGGCTTGCTGGCGGGACTGGCTGACGCCGCGGCTGGCGCGCTGCTCGTTGGAGCCGCACTGCCGCCGCAGGCCGCCATGACGAGGCTGGCCGCCGCCGCCACCAGCAGTTGAGGAAGGACGTTACGATTGCTCACCTGGCTCTCCTTACCATTCGGCGCTCGAACCGCGCCGCCGCGCGGGCGGCGGTGCTGCCGTATTCTGAGCAACCCTATGCGTGCGAGATAAGAGCTCGATGAGCCTCGGATGAGCGCTCGATGAGCGATCCGCCCGTGCGCCGCGGCGGGACACCTGGAGGGCCCGTCAACGGCAGCCATACGGCGAAGCGGCTGCCCCGACCAAGCTCACTGTCGACCTCTACGCCACCTCCGTGCGCCTCGGCGAGGTGCTTCACGATCGCCAGCCCCAGGCCATTACTGTCGTCAAAGGACGCGCCGGCACAGGCTCGGTACGCTCGGTCGAAGATACGTGGCAGGTGCTCCGCCTCGATTCCCTCCCCTGTGTCCGACACGACCAAAAGGGCTGTTTGGCCGTCTCGTTCGACGCTCAGGCTGATCGCGCCTCCCGGCGGTGTGTGCCGCAGGGCGTTATCGACGAGGTTGGTCAAGATTTGGGTCAGACGGCCTTCATCACCAAGCACCTGGAGGGGCTCCAAGCGCCCCATGCGGATGGTTTGGCCTGTCGCCCGTCGCTCGGCCTCGCGCGCTGCCCGGCGGACCAGTGGCGCCAACCCCACCGGCCCTTGTTCGATCATTTGCGCGGGCTAAACCTGGGCCAGCAGGAGCAGGTCAGCCACCAGCCGGCTCATGCGCTCCACTTGCTGGCGAATCTCAACGAGGCATTCCTCGCGATCTTCTTCGTCACACCCATCGTCTAACAGGTCGAGATTGGTCTGGATCGCCAGTAGTGGGTTGCGCAGCTCATGCGACGTATCGGCCACGAAGTTCTGGTGGGTGTGGAGCGTCTCGTCGACCGTCTCCAGCAATTGATCGATAACGGCTGCAAGCTGGCTGATCTCGTCCCCGCCGGCGAGGCGCAAGCGGCGGCTGAAGTCCCGCCGCGTGGCTATCTCGGAAGCATGAGCAGAGATAGCGCTCAAGGGCCGCAAGCCTCGGTGAGCCACCAACCATCCGCCGGCGGCCCCGGCCATCATTCCCAGCGAGCCGAACAGCAGCAGCGCTCGCCGGAACCCGGCCAGCGTGTCTTCCAAGGGCTGCCGCGATTGGCCCACCTGGAGCACGCCCGCCACCTTACCTTCGACCGTGATGGGCACGCTCAGGACTCGCACATCCCGGCCATCCCGGGCGGTAACGTCACTGAGGATCCGCTTGCCGTCAACAGCTGGGGCATATTGGGCGGCCTTCACCGGCAGTGGCACCTCGTGCAGGTTGTCGGACGTGGCCAGGACGTGGTCAGCCAGATCCAAAGCTTGGACGTACAAGCCAGGTGCGTCCAGCTCTGACAGTGGGGAGAGATCGATCTGCCCAGGCGCGATATCCTCCAGCTCCGGATCGCCAGGCTCTGACCACACAGCCAGCCGCACCTCGCTTGCCCTGATCTGCAGCCGCCGGTCCAATTCGTGTCCAAGGGTTTCACGCATGGTGAGATACAGCACAGCGCTTCCAACACCGAGCAAGGCCGCCATGAGCACGCTGAACGTCAGGGCGAGTCGAAGGCGGACGGACACGGCTCAGACCTCTCTCAGGGAGTAACCATGGGAGCGAAGTGTCTGGACTAAACGCGGGCCGCCGTCCGCCTCCAATTTCCTGCGCAACTCCATCACCGCCACGTCAACGAAATTCGATTCCCCTCGAAATGGATAGCCCCAGGCCATCTGGCACAGCTGCTCGCGGGATAATGCCCGACGCGGGTGGCGCATGAACACAGCCAGCAGCTCGTATTCGAGCGCCGTGAGCCTTAACGCCCGGCCGGCTCGGAATGCCTCTTTCACTGTGGCGTCGAGTATTACGTCGGCGTACGAATAGCCGTCTCGCTGCTCGAGCCGCGCTCGGCGCAGCAGAGCTCGAAGCCGTGCCAGAAGCTCCTTGACGGCGAATGGTTTTACCAAATAGTCATCCGCCCCGCGGTCCAATCCGGCCACTCGGTCTGGGACAGTGTCCTTCGCGGTGAGCATCAGGATCGGGACACTCGAGGCTGCGCGCAGCCTCGAGCAAACGGTGAAACCGTCGATGCCTGGCAGCTTTACATCTAGGACGACGGCATCCGGCTTGCAGGCGCCCGCCAGGTCCAAGGCCGTTTCGCCGTCGGGTGCGGAGATGACGTCGAACCCATCGCGGGCCAATGCTCGCCGGAGGCCGCTCAGGACGGCGCGATCGTCATCGACCAGCAGTACGCGCGTCGCCACACTCGGCGGGGGCCGACTCTCTAGTGCCTGCTCGCGGGCCGACATGTGCGTGTAGTATCCGGCTTCGACGGGTGAATCGGCAAGACAATGTTCATGCTGCCTCGGCGTGCCGCAAATGGCCGCGTCCGGTAGCGCCGCCCAACAGCCCCTGCGGCCGCAGCAACAGGATCGCCACCAGCGCGACGAACACCAACAGCGGCGAGATCGAGGCGGGAATCACAAGCACGCCGGCGGCGGTTGCCAAGCCGATGATCAGCCCGCCGATGAGTGCTCCGTAGGCTCGCCCAATGCCGCCGATGATCACCGCCGGGAAGATGAGGTACACGTAGTCGTCTCCGATGTCCGTGCTGAAGCTGTGGGTCTGCATGGCCAGAATGACGCCTGCCAGCCCTGCCATGAAGCCCGTCATCAGCCACGTGGCGTCGGCAACGCGATCTATCTTGATGCCGCAGACCAGGGCAAGGGTGCGGTTATCGGACACCGCGCGCATGCTCTTGCCCAGCCTGGTGTAGTTCAGCACCAACTGCGTGCCGGCCATGCAGGCCACCGAGACGGCGAGAAATGCCAGCTGGTTGGTCGAGAACTGAAGCGGGCCAATTGGGTGCAGCTCGTCTCCGCCGTAATTGAGCTGGCGATAGTCGGTACCCCAAACGGCCGAAATGACCTGGTTTATCAGGAAGCCGACGCCGAAGGTCATGATCAGGATGTACATAGTGTCGGGCCGGCGAGCCACAAACGGCGTGAACAGCACGCGATTGAGGACGAATGAGAAAAGCGCCGTCAGCATGCCCGCTATGGCCATAGCCAGCCAGACATTGAGATGAAAGAACGCGTTGTTGAAGCCAAATGCGAAGAAAGCTCCCAGAGTGAGCCACTCGCCGTAGCCGAAATTGAAGTAGTTGGTAACGCCGAACTGCAGCGTAAAGGCCACGGCGGCAAGGGCCAACACGGAGGCGTCGACCACGCCAAAACCCAGTATTTGGGCAATGTTCTGCATGCTGTAGCTCAACAGCATAGATCAACCCGAGTTCGCTCCCGTACAATCGCCTTCAATCCAGATATGGGAGGCCATTTCCATGAATCGAGGTTGGGGCATTGCCGCCTCCGTGGCTGCGCTGGCGTTGCTGACTGCTTGTGGCGGGGCTCCGCCTGCCGCTTCTT
>DAIUFO010000094.1:6708-11665 GCA_036844545.1 Chloroflexota bacterium | reverse complement strand
GTGCTCGTCGACGCCGGTCCGACCGCTGAGTTCATTTTGCGACAGCCTGCCAGGCTGCGTCATCTACCTGAAAGTAGCGACGATCGGCCAGCACCCGCTCCGCCTGCAGCAGCGCAGCCTCCAATACGAAATCAGTGAGCGTCCGACCCTGGCACTCCGCTGCACGCCGTATGACAGCTTCGTGTTGCGCATCCACGCGCAGGTCCATTCGAGACTTAGTCGTCATCGTGTTCTTCGCATTGTACACACACCGTCCACCCTATTGCTCTACCCATTGAAACGCCCTCACTCTGTCCTCCGTCTGGTGTGTGCTCGCCTTACTCTGGCCGCGCATGGTGCGAATGCCTTCGCCCCCATTTCCGCCCTCTTGTGGAAAGTCGCGTCGCGTTCACGAACGCCCAAGGCCCCAAATGCGGAAAACCACCGCCCGACCGGGTATCGCCCGGCTATCACGCGCCTATCGCCGCGTTTGCGTGCCGGTATCGCGCAAGTCCGTGCTCGGCTGACCCGTCAAATTTTTGACAGCGAAAGCAGCGTAGAATCGCGGGCACCATGTATGACCGGGTGCCGCTCCACAACGGGTTCCCCAGCTTTTCGCGAGAGGCCGTCGCTCGGCGCCAGGCGGCGCTGCGCACGTCGATGGAGAAGGAGGGCTTGCAGTGCGCCATGCTGCATGGCTCCGGCCGGCCCAACTCCGACCTGGCCTACCTGACCAACTGGCCCGGCGGGCGCGAGGCCTATGTCTTCGTGCCGCTGGCGGGCGAGCCGGCCATGCTGATGCAGCTCTTCAATCACGAGCCGGTGGCGCAGATGATCTCCTACCTCCCCGAGACACGCTGGGCTGGGCCTGATTCCATCGCCAGCGTGGCGGGCTGGCTGCGCGATCACAAGCTGTCCCAGGCCAGCATCGGCATCATGGGATCGCTGCCGTTCAACCAGTACGACAAGCTGAAGTCGCTGCTGCCCGAGGCGAAGCTGCTGGATTTCAGCCGCCAGTTCCGCCAGCAGCGGGTGGTCTACGACGAAGAGGAAATCAATTTCTTCAAGATCGCCGCCGAGCTGACCGATCGCTCCATCGAAAGCCTGGAGCGCGGCATCAAGCCGGGCATGAAGGAGTACGACCTCCCGCTCCTCATCGAGCCGCCCTACCTCGAGCAGGGCGGCTATGCCGGCATCCATTTCCTGGCCTCGACGTCCATGAAGGACCCCGACGTCTGCGTGCCGCACCAGTACCCGCGGGACCGCGTCATCCAGCGCGGCGACGTCATCATCAGCGAGATCAGCGGCGCCTTCTGGTGCTACTCCGGCCAGATCCACCGCAGCTTCTTCCTGGGCGAGCCCACGCCGGAGTGGCAGCATCTCCACCAGGCCGCCGTGGACTGCTACGAGGCCATCGAGTCCGTCCTCAAGGACGGCGCCACGGTCGACCAGGTGCTGGACGCCGCCGAGGTCATCGACCAGCGCGGCTACGTCATCCTGGACGACCTGCTGCACGGCGCCAACCAGTATCCGCCCATCCTGCAGACACGCCAGACGGACCGCGGCTATCCGCGCGAGTTCACCTTTCGGGAGAACATGGTCGTGACCATCCAACCCCAGCCGCGCACGCACGACAAGCGCATGGGCCTGCAGTTCGGCGAGACGGTGCGCATCACCAAGACCGGCACCGAGCGTCTGCACCACTACCCCCGCAAGATGGTGGTCATTCAATAAATCCCCTCTCCCGCCGCGGCGGGCGAGGGCTAGGGTGAGGGAACCAGTTCGATGAAAAGATTCGTCCGTCCGTACGAAGAAGCCAAGCCGCTGTTCGCCGAGCGGGCTCGGGAGCGCCGCAACCCGATGGACCACATCGTCCCTGAGGAGGCCCTGCGAGTCCTCGACCAGCTGAACACCCTCGAGTACGACGCCTGGGCCAAGGCCTGGATGGCCGCCGCCGAGCCTCACGAGGAGCGCGCCCGCCAGGCTGAAGAGCGCGGCGACACCACCGCTGCCCGCGAGGCCTACATGTTCGCCTACGGCTTCCACCGCGTGGCCCGCTACCCCTGCATGAGCTCGCCAGCCAAGCGCGACGCCTACCGCAAGTCGCAAGAGATGTTCATGAAGGCCGGCCTGTACATGGACCCGCCGGTCGAGCGCGTGGAGATGCCCTTCAAGGGCCGCCCCGGCGAAGGCTCCGCCAGCATTGGCCTGCTGCGCCGGCCCAAGGCCGACCGCAAGCTGCCGGTCGTCGTCGCCTGGGGCGGCATCGACTCCTTCAAGGAGGAGCGCCGCATCGAACCCTTCCTGGCCAAAGGCTTCGCTGGCCTGACGATCGACATGCCTGGCGTCGCCGATGCCCCACTGGCCGGCTCGGAGGACGCGGAACGCATGTGGGACGCGGTGTTCGACTGGATCGCGGTCCAGCCGTATTTGGATGCACGCAAGGTGGTGCTGTGGGGCGGCAGCACTGGCGGCTATTGGGCCGCCAAGGTGGCCCATACCCATCGCGACCGTGTGGCCGCGGTGCTGGAGCAGGGCGGCGCCATCCACTACGCCTTCCAGCCGGATTGGATCGAAGAAGCCCAGCGCGGCGAGTATCCATTCGAGCTGGCGGAAACCTTGTCCTGTGCCTTCGGCGGCTCGGGCTTCGACTACTGGGTGGAACGCGCTCCCAAACTGTCGCTGCTCGACCAGGGCGTGCTGGACCAGCCGTGCGCGCCAATGCTGTGCGTCAATGGCCTGCACGACTCGGTCTTCCCGATTGCCGACCAGTACCTCCTGCTGGAGCACGGCGGCCCCAAGTCGATCCGGCTGTACAACGCCGGACACATGGGCCACGAGCTCCGCACCATGCCCGACATGCTGGCCTGGGTGGAGACCATAATTCCCTCGCCCGCTGGCGGGAGAGGGGTAGGGTGAGGGTGGTTCTGCGCCGGCGGGCAAGTTCTCTCATCCTGACCCGCATCCCCAACGCCGTCTTCAGGAGCCTCCGCGGCCAGTCCCACGGCTTCTTCTGGCAAGCACCCGAAGAGACCAACGCCGTCATCCTCGACTGGGTGCTGTCCCACAGATGAGGGCCATCGTCATGCACGAGTTCGGCGGGCCGGAAGTCCTCCGCTGTGAGGAGGTGGAGACGCCGAAGCCGGGGCCAGGCGACATCCTGGTCAAGGTCGGCGCGGTATCGGTGAACCGCACCCTCGATCTCCATGTGCGGGCAGGAGAGTATGTCGTGGTGCCCACACTGCCGCACGTGCTGGGTGTGGACCCGGCGGGCACGGTCGTGGAAGTCGGTGAGGGCGTCGAGCAGCCGAAGGTCGGCGACCGCGTGGCTCTGCAGGGGACGGTCCGCTGCTGGCAGTGCGAGCAATGTTTGTCGGGCGCCGACGCCGCCTGTCCCAACGGCCAACACCTCGGCGTTCACCGTTGGGGCGGCTATGCCGAATACGTCGTCGTGCCGGCCCAGAACGGGTTCCTCATCCCTGACGGCGTCAGCTTCGCCGAAGCCAGCATCATTACCCGCCACTTCCCAACAGCCTTCAACCTACTCGAGAACAAGGCCAGGCTCAAGGCGGACGAGTGGGTGCTCGTCATGGGCGCGGCCGGGGCCCTGGGCAGCTGCCTCGTCCAGCTCGCCAAACACATCGGCGCGCGCGTCATCGCCGCCGCCGGCAGCGACGAGCGCGTCCGCGCCTGCATGGAGAACGGCGCCGAGTTCGGCGTCAACTACCGTGAGCAGAACCTCGCCGAAGAGGTTATGCGCATCTCGGGCGGCCATGGCGCCGACGTGGTGGCTGAGAACATCGCCGATCCCACGCTCTGGCCGGGCGCCTTCAACAGCCTGGCCTACGAGGGCCGGCTGGTGACCGCCGGCGCGCACGGCGGCGGCACGGTGCCGCTCGACGTGAAGCGCCTGTACCACCAGCGGCTGACGATCATGGGCAGCCCCGGCAGCAATTACCGCGACGTGACCCGCGCGCTGGACATCGCCAGCCGCGGCTGGATCCGGGCCTTTGTCGGCAAGGTCATGCCGCTGCGCGAAGCCGCCGAAGCGCACCGCATCGTCGAGCGTAACGACGTCATCGGCAAGGTGATGCTGGAACCCTAGCCCCTATTCGGCGAAGGTCACCAAATCCCGACGCGCGTAGTCCGTCTCATGCTTGGGCATGAGCGCGGCGTGGCGCATCTGGAAGGCGATGACCTGCCCGAACGGCACGGCGCGGCTCTCCAGGTCGTGCACCGCCGCGTCGATGTCGTAGGCCACGCGGCGCACCTCCAGCCGAACCGAGCCGCCGGCATCGTCCAGCAGGATGTAGCTGGGCCGGGGGTCGCGGTCGAACGGGAACCCGGCGCTGCCGTCGCTGATGACGCGGTGGCTGCCCAGCTTGCGGTCCATCAGCAGGTGGGTGTGGCCGCAGATCACCAGCGGCTCCGCCACCTCCCGCACCATGTGGCTCAGCTCGGTGTCGTGCGTCCAAGGAAACATGCCGATGTAGTCGGCCAGCGGCGAGGCGTGGATCAGCAGCGCGCCAGGCCCAACGTCCAGGTGCTGCCGAAACGGCCAGCTCGCCAGGAAATCCAGCCCGTCTGCGCCGATCTCCTCCGCCGTCCAGCGCAGGTTGGCGAAAGCCTCGGATTCCCAGCCGTCACTCGGCTGGCTTTCCCAGCGCCGCTCCACCAGGTTACGGTCGTTGTTGCCGCTGGTGTAGATGACGTCACGCAGCGCCCGGAGCGCAGCCAGCGTTTCGGCAGGGCGGGGTCCGTAGGCCAGCATGTCGCCGTTGGCGACCACGAGGTCCACGCCCTGCACGTCCGCCAGCACCGTCTCCAGGGCCCTCACGTTGCCGTGAACGTCGGACAGCACGGCCACGCGCATAGCGCTAGGGTACCGTGAGCCGGTATCATGCGCGCCATGAAAGCGCGAACGTTCCTTGTCAGCCTTGCAGTGTTGTTGTTGGCCGGCTGCGGCGGGGCCGCACCC
>DAIUFO010000094.1:0-6698 GCA_036844545.1 Chloroflexota bacterium | reverse complement strand
CACCCACCTCCAGCCCCAGCGCTGCCCCAGCTTCGCCGGCCAGCGCCAGCGCGGCAGCGAGCAAGCCAGCGGCGAGCACGGCCCCGGCGGGCAGTGCCAAGCCGGCAGCCAGCGGTTCCGCGGCGGCTAAGCCTTCGGCCGCGGCGAGCGGGCAGGTGCAGCTCAAGGGTACATACATCACCGTTTCGCCCACCGGCGGTCCGCTGTGGGCCGGCAAAGAGGCCGGCATCTTCGCCAAGAATGGCCTCGACGTCAGCCTGACAAGCGTTCAGGCCACGGCGGCCATGCCGGCGCTCGTCAGCAACGACACGCAGCTCGCCAGCAGTGGCGCCGCCGAAGTGGCAGCCCTCGACCTGAAAGGTGGCTCGGTGGTGATGATCGCCGAAGGCGCCGCCAGGCCGATCTTTTCGCTGTTCGCGAACAAGAAGTACAAGACCGTGCAGGACCTGGCCGGCCAGACCATCGGCGTGACGTCCATAGGCGCCGCTTCGGACACCATAGCCCACCTGTTTCTGCGCAAGGTCGGCATGGAGGACAAGGTCAAGATCGTGGGCGCCGGCGGGTCCTCACCAGCCATCCTGGCGGCTATGAGCCAGGGCTTGATCGCGGGGGCCATCCTGATCCCGCCGGTCACGGCGAAAGCTGAGCAAGATGGCTACGTCGAGCTGATCAACGGCGTGAAACTGGGTGTTGCCTACACGCAAGGCTCACTTTCTGTGACTCGAGCGTTCGTCAAGGATCGAGCTGACGTGAGAGATCGCCTGCTGAAGTCCTATTTGGACTCCTGGCAGTTCATATCCAACCCGGCCAACAAGGCCCAGATGCTGACGATCTTCGAGAAGTACACCAAGAGCGACGCCAACAACTCCGAGATCGCCTACAAGTTCATGCTTCCGCTGTGGCAGAGCCAGAAGGTGCCCTACATGACGGCTGAGGCCACCAAGAACGTGCTCACCTTCATATCCGATCCCCAGGCCCAAAACGCCGACCCCAAGCAGTTTTACGACAACAGCCCCCTCGAGGCCATTGCCAAGGCGCAAGGTCTGCCGGGAGCATCCGCCAGCGGCTGATGAACGTAACCATCTAAGGCAGATAGACCAGACCGCTCGGTCGCTGCGCGCTCGCTATACTGCCAAAGCCACCGATGCCGCACCTGTCGAGTACGCTGTTCGCCCGCCTGGGGCGCTTCATGTACCGGCGGCGGTGGTGGGTGATTGCGGCCTGGCTGCTGGCCGTGCTCGTGGCTGCCCCTTGGTTTCCGCGTGTCGCCGGCTATCTGCGTGTGGGCGGCTTCTCCAGCCCTAACATCGAGTCGGCCCAAGCGCGCGACACGCTGCAGCGCGACCTCGGGCAGAACCTGTCCAGCATCGTGGTGGTCTACTCCAGCCCGACGCTGACAGCCGACGATCCGCGTTTCATCCAAGAGGTCCAGCAATCGCTGCAAGGCGTACAGGGCCTACCGGGCGTGCAGCGGGTGATCCTGCACACCTACAACGCCCGCCAGGTCTCGCCTGATGGCCACACGGCCTTCGAGCAGATCGTCCTGGGCGCCCGGCCTGAGGACTCGCCCAACCAGCTGCCCGCCATCCAGCGCGGCATCAGCCAGCCACCCGACCTGAAGATGACCGTCGCCGGCGGGCCGGTGTTTTACGCCGACATCGTGAAGCTCACCTCCAGCGATCTGCGCCGGGCCGAGACCGTCGCCTTCCCCATCGCCGCGGCCGTGCTGGTGTTGGTGTTTGGCTCTGCAGTGGCGGCCGGGGTGCCGCTGGTCATTGGTGGCGCCGGAGTGCTGGTGACGCTGGCACTGGTGGCGCTGATCGCGCAGTTCACGGAGATGTCCATCTTCGTGCTGAACGTCACCACCATGCTCGGCCTGGGCCTCGGTGTGGACTATGCGCTGTTCATGACCAACCGCTTTCGCGAGGAAATCCGGCGCCACCCCGTGGAGGAGGCGGTGGCCATCACCATTGCCACGTCCGGCCGGGCGGTGTTCTTCTCCGGCCTGACCGTGTGCGTCGGCCTGCTGGCGCTGGTCAGCTTCGACTTCATGATCCTGCGGACGATCGGTATCGCAGGCTCGCTGGTCGTGCTCATGACCGTGATCGCCGCCATGACGTTGCTGCCGGCGCTGCTGGGCGTGCTCGGCCCGCGCGTGAATGCCCTTTCCGTCCGGCTGCCCGCGGCCGGCGTGGGGGCCTTCTGGCGTATGCTGGCCCACTGGGTGATGCGCCGGCCGATCCCCGTGGCGCTGCCCGTGCTGGCTGTCCTGCTGCTGCTCGGCTGGCCGATCCAGAACATCGATCTCAGCTCGCCCGATGCCTCGATCCTGCCCACCAGCGTACCGTCACGCCAGGGCTGGGACGAGCTGAAGCAAAGCTTCGGCCCTGGCACGCTGGACCCGGTGATCGTGGTGGCCAAGGCCAGGCAGCCCGTCCTGAGCCAGGACAACATCGGCCGGCTGTACGACTTCACCCAGCAACTGCTGCGCGATCCGCGGATTGCCCGCATCGACAGCGTGGTCACCATCGACCCCCGCATGACCAAGGCGCAGTACCAGCTGTTGTACGCCGACCCGGCCCGCATCCCGGACCTGTATGGCCAGGCCATCGCCAACGCCACCACCCGCGATCGGACGGCCCTGATCCAGGTTGTGAGCAAGTACCCGCCGCTGTCCGACGAGTCACGCGGCATCGTGGCCGAGGTGCGGCAGCTGGCGCATCAGTACCCCACCCTCCAGGTCCAGGTAGACGGCGGCGCGGCAGAAGTATCGGACGTCGTGAACCGTCTCTACTCCGAGTTCCCGCGAGCGATCCTGTTCATCGCGCTGACGACCTACGGCCTGCTGCTGGTACTGTTCCGCTCGCTGGTGCTGCCGCTCAAGGCGCTGCTGATGAACGCCCTGTCCTTGTTTGCCTCCTACGGCGCGCTGGTCTGGGTCTTCCAGGAGGGCCACCTGTCCTGGCTGTTCCACTTCGAGCCGCTGGGCTTCGTGGAGGCCTCGCTGCCGATCATCATGTTCTGCACCCTGTTCGGGCTGAGCATGGACTACGAGGTGTTCCTGCTGAGCCGCATCAAGGAGGCCTACGACGCCACCGGCGACAACGCCCACTCGGTCGCCGAGGGCCTGCAGAGCAGCGGCAAGATCATCACCAGCGCCGCGCTGATCGTCGTCTGCGTGAGCCTATCGTTCGTGACCGCTGACATCGTGCTCATCAAGGCCCTTGGCCTGGGCGTAGCCGTGGCCGTGGCCGTCGACGCGACCATCGTCCGCGCCCTGCTCGTCCCCGCCACCATGCGTCTGCTGGGCGATTGGAATTGGTGGCCCGGCACTCGAGGAGTGAGTGGCGAGAAGCGAGAAACGAGAGTTCCGGAGTTTGCGTGAAACGCCTCCTCCCAATCCTCGTCCTCGTCCTTACCGCCTGCGCCCGAAACACCCCTATCGATCCGGCCGTCCTGGCGCCGCCCTCGCCGGTAGCCAGCGCCGCCACCCAACCCGACCACGTCACCCTGCCCCAGGACGACGCCCCGCACAAGGACCTCACCGAATGGTGGTACTACACCGGCCACCTGGACGCCGCCGGCGGCAAGACCTACGGCTTCGAGCTGGTGGTATTCCAGGTTATTCGGGGCGCCGACCCCCCCGCCTACGCCGCTCACTTCGCCGTCACCGACAACGCCCGCAACGACTTCCATTTTCAGGAGCGTGCCGAAGCCGGCAAGCAGGTCCACGCGGGTGATGGCTTCGATCTGAACCTCAGCGGCTGGTCTATGAAAGGCGCCGGCGGCCACGACCACCTCGTCGCCGACATGCCGGACTATGCCATCGACCTCGACCTGACCTCCCTCAAGCCAGCAGTCCTGCACGAGGGCAAGGGCCTCATCTCCTTCGGCCCGGCCGGCGACTCTTACTACTACTCCCGCACGCGCCTAGCTGTGGCGGGCAGTGTTACCGATCACGGGCAGCAGTTGCCGGCGACCGGCCAAGCCTGGATGGACCATCAGTGGGGCAATTTCATCTCCGGTGGCGGCGGCTGGGACTGGTTCTCCATCCAGTTGAACGACCAGTCCGAGCTGATGCTGTTCTTCCTGCGCGACGCCAATGGCCAGCCATCGTTGCCCTACGGCACCTACGTCGCGCCCGACGGCAGGCCCACGATCCTGCCGCCGTCAGACTTCGGCGAAACTGCCGTGGGCTCGTGGCAGAGCCCGGCCGGCGGCATTACCTATCCCTCCGGCTGGCAAGTGAAAGCCGGCGACGCCAGCCTCACGCTGACGCCGACGGTCAAGGACCAGGAGCTCCGCACCGGCCAGTCCACCGGCATCACCTACTGGGAGGGCGACGTGACCGTCAACGGCTCCAGAGCGGGCCGGCCGATCTCCGGCCGCGGCTACGTCGAGCTGGTCGGCTACCACTAGGCGCCGGCGGCTGTTATAGTTACCCGCTGTATGCCCAAAGGTAAAGGCAAGAACGCCGAGCGGCGCGCTAAAGAGATGCTCCGCAACACGGAGCGTAACCGCGCCACCAAGTCCGCGGTGAAGACATATATGACCACCGCGCTGCACGCTATCGAGGATGACGTCGATGCGTCCGACGAGGCCATCATCCGCGCTCAGAAGGCGCTGGACACAGCCGCGAGCCACGGTGTGATCCATCCCAACAACGCCGCCCGCCGCCTCTCCCGGTTGATGAAGCGGTTCAACCAGGCCGTCCTCGCCAGCTAGGTCCTACGCGGACGGCGAGGTCCTGCGCGGACGGCGAGGTCCTGCGCGGACGGCGAGGTTCTACTTCAGCGACTCCAGCATCATGCGCCCGAACGACTTCCAACCCATCTGGTTGCGTCCGGCGGTCAGCAGTTCTCGCAGTTCGTTGAGGATTTCCCGGCCGCCATCACGCTCGATGATGCCGCCGATAAAGTCCGAGATTTGCTTCTCGGTTAGTTTTTCCGCTTCCGCGGACTTGAACTCAGCCACCTTGCACACCTCCCAACAGCAGCACTTCTTCCGAGGGCGTCTCTGCCGGAGTACGTCCCAGGTTTCGCGTGGCGATGTCCAGCACCAGCAACTCCAGCGTCAGCTTATCGTCGAGCGGGCTGCGCTTGAGGGTGATGTCGGTCTCCAACAGCCGCTCGTAGACCTGCTTGAGCTGGTCCAGCGTGAACTGCCGCACCAGCGGGCGGGTGTTGCGGACCGACCAGTCCTGCAAGCCGGTCTGCTTGGCGATGGCGATGTCCGGCAGCCGCTGATCGGCCAGCTCCTTCATCATGAGCATCGCCCGGAAGCGGTTGGTGATGGCGCCCAGCGTCCGCAGCGGGGGGTTCGCGCTGTCCGCCAGCAGCCGGCGGAGCTGCGCCAGTGCCTGCTGGGGCCGGCCCAGGGCCGCGGCGTCGATCATGTCCCACACTTTGGTTTCCTCGGCTGAGGCAACCATCTCCGCCACATCGGCCTGCTGCACCTGCTGCCCGCCCGAATAAATGCACAGCTTCTCGATCTCCTTTTCCAGCAGCAGCAGGTCCGGCCCGACGTAGGCCATCAGCGTTTGGACGGCTTGAGGATGGACCGGCGTTTGCTGCGCCTCGAACTGTCCGCGAATCCACTTGCTGAGATCGGCGCCCTGGAGCGGCCGGAACTCGCGCTCCTCGCCCTCGGCCTTGGCGTACTTCACCAGCACGCTGTTGGCCGGCGCTTTGCCGCTCTCTTCCAGGATCAGCACGGTCGTGTCCGGCATGCCTGGCAGGGCATCCCGCAGCGCCTGCACCGGCCTCTTGCGGTCTTGCGGCTGATCGGCTTCGGATGGCTCGTCGCCGTCGTCCGCGCTCTTGCCTCGCCGCGTATTGGCGGCGATGAAGTTGCGCAGCACCACGTACCGTTTGCTCGTCAGGAACGGGAGGGTGCAGCAGGCCTGGATGATGTCCTGCACGTCCGCCGCCCCTTCGAACACGCTGACCTCCAGGTACTCGTCGGACCCAGGCGGCGGCAGCAGCGCCTTCACCGCCTCGCGCCGCGACAGATCGTCCTCACCATGCAACAGGTACAGCATCGGCCCTCAGTCTAGCGAGACCGTCACGTTGCCGGTCTCGGCGAGAGGCAATTCGTCCTCGACTGGCGGCTTCGCGCCGCGAAGCATCGCTGCGATGCGCCAGTCCCCTTCCGAGGTGTGTACCTCGAACCCGGCATCCGTTACCAACACCGAGGCAGTGCCCTGCGCAACGCGCCAGCCTGCTGTATCGCGCCTGAGCACGGCGCCATCACCAATGTCCACAGCGTCGGCTGTCACCCGCTGCACGCTCGATTGCAACCGCCGGAAGGTGGCTGAGCTGTTACCTGCATCCGGCTCGATGACCCCACCCACCGAGTAGTGGGCGAACACTTCCTGCAGGCCACCGATCCGATCGCTCTTGGGATTTGTGATGAGTACCAGATCGAGACTGCGCTGCCATGGCGGCAACAGTTGCCCGAGCTCCCGCATCAGGGCCGGACCGCTCTCGCCGCCATCCACCAGCACTGCCTTTCCGCCGGGAGTTTGGATCAGCGCCGCTTGGCCCGGCACCGCCAGCAAGGTTGTTCGCACGGTCCCCGGCGGTCGCCCTCCGACCGCCGCTACTGCTCCGACGGCCAGCGCGCCGGCAGCCATCGCCTCCAGGCCAGCCGCTTGGAAGCTCGCGCTTGCTTGGCGGTCTCTTGGACGACAGGCTTCC
>DAIUFO010000093.1:0-11705 GCA_036844545.1 Chloroflexota bacterium | reverse complement strand
GCTGCCGGCAGCCGCGCTCGACATTGTGGATGCGCTGGCGACGTTGGACAGCGAGGCGCTTGCCTCGCTGCGGGACGAGGTCCTGCAGCGGGCGCAGCACCAATCGCGCCAGACGGTGCGGTCGGTCAGCCGGCAGCTGTCAGACACCAGCCAGCGACTGGAGCGCCTACGGCCGGACCGGCCGGTTGCTCTCGAGACAGCGGCACCGATCACGGTCGGGCAGCACGTGCGAGTGCCGAACTTCAGCGAGCCGGGGCAGGTGCTGAGCTTGCCGGACGGCAAGGGCGAGCTCGAGGTACAGGTGGGTGCGTTCCGGATCCGGGTCCGGGCGTCGGAGGTGCAGCGGGCGCCCAGGCCGCGGCGGCACGAGCAGACCTACGCCTTCCAGCGGGCGCCGGAGTCGTCCGCGCCGCCATCGCTGTCCCGGCCGGTGGACATGCGCGGTCTGCGCGCCGACGAGGTCGAGCCACTGCTGGACCGCGAGCTGAACGAGGCCTTCAGCGCCGGCGTGCCCTACCTCAAGATCATTCATGGTCACGGCACCGGCACCGTCCGCAAGATTGTCCGCGAGTACCTGGCCGCCCAGCCCTATGTCAGCTCCTACGAGCCGGCGTCGCCCAGCGAAGGTGGCGACGGCGCGACCATGGTGACGCTGGCGATTTAGGCCGGTCGAGCTTGGCCAGCTAGACCTTCGGCATGACTTCGCCGGCAAAGCGGCGGACTTGGTCCAGGAAAGCGGGCAGGTCGCCTTCCCAGAAGTTGACGGCCATGTGGCCGCAGCCTGCCTCCTCGTAGCGGCGGACGTCGTCCAGCAGGTCGGTGTCGGTGCCGCCCATGACGAAGCGGCCGCCGCGTTCGTCGGGCTGGCGGCCGCGCTGGGCGGTGAGGTTCATGCGTAGGCTGAGGGGCAGCTTGCGGGATGTGTTCAGGCGGGCGAGCTTGTCGGCGCTGGCCTTGAACTGCTCGGGGCTGATGCGGGAGGCGTGCCAGCCGTCGCCGTACGCGGCGGCGCGCTGCAGGGCGCGGTCGGATAGGCCGCCCACCAGGATCGGCGGGCCGCCGTACCGCGCCGGGGGTGGCGCGAAACTCTGGTTCTCGAAGCGGAAGAAGGCGCCGCGGAAGGCCTTCTCCGGCTCGGTCCAGAGCTGGCGCATGACCAGGATGCTCTCGTCAAGGATGCGGCCGCGCTGGTGGAAGTCGACGTTGAGGTAGTCGAATTCCGGCTCATGCCAGCCACTGCCGACGCCGAGCACGACTCGCCCGCCCGAGAGGCGATCGATGGTGGCCACTTCTTTGGCTACGACCACTGGGTTGCGCTGGCCGAGCACCAGCACCGACACGCCGAGCTTGGCCTTGGTGGTGAGCCCGGCCAGCCAGGCCAGCGTGCTCAGAGCTTCGAAGATGGAATGGTACGGCGCCTGGGCGGTGCGGCTGATCATCACGTGATCGGTGGTCCAGAGCGAGTCGTAGCCGAGCTCTTCCGCCAGCAGCGCCGCCTGGCGGATGGCTTCGGCGCTCGCTTGCGGCAAGTTGGTGGGCAGGATCAAGCCGAACTTCATAGGCCTGATTTTCTCAGGCTTTCTTCATTGGGCGCCCAGCGCCGGCTCAGTCCGCGGGCATCGCCTTCCGCCTCGCCCAGCGCGACCACCACAGCCCCCCGATTGGCTTCAGCCCATCCCTCCTCCGCCCGATCCTTAGGTCGCGTGGGGTATTCTGCAATTCCAGACACCTGAAATCACCGTCCTTCAAGGGAGATGACAATGAGCGGCGACACCGGCCACGCGATCGATACCCTGTTCACGGAGCAGCGCCGCTATCCGCCGCCGCCCGAGTTCGCCAAGCAGGCCAACGCCCAGCCGGACATTTACAACAAGAGCTTCGACCAGTTCTGGACCGACGAAGCCAAGCAGCGGGTCACCTGGTTCAAGCCATTCGAGAAGCTGTACGAGTGGGACCTGCCCTACGCCAAGTTCTTTCTCGGCGGCAAGCTGAATATTTGCTACAACTGCGTGGACCGCCACGTCGAGGCCGGCAATGGCGGGAAGGTGGCCTACTACTGGGAGGGCGAGCCCGTCGACGAGCGCAGAGTCATCACCTTTGCCGATCTCCAGAAGGAAGTCGTCCGCTTCGCCAGCGGCCTTAAGAAGCTGGGCGTCAAGAAGGGCACGCCGGTCGGCATCTACATGGGCATGGTGCCTGAGCTGGCAATCGCCATGCTGGCCTGCACGCGCCTCGGCGCGCCCCATACCGTCGTCTTCGGCGGCTTCAGCGCCGAGTCCTTGGGCGGCCGCCTCAACGACATGGAGTGCGAAGTCCTCATCACGCAGGACGAGGCCATGCGCCGCGGCAAGACGGTCGATCTGAAGGGCATCTCCGACGAGGCGATGAAGCAAGCGCCGAGCGTCAAACACTGCATCGTGTACCGGCGCACCGGCAACGCGGTGAGCATGCAGCACGGCCGCGACGCGTGGTGGCACGAGCTGGTGCAGGGTCTCAGCGACGACGCCGCCAGCTGCCCCTGCGAGCCGCTCGATTCCGAGGACCTGCTGTACCTGCTGTACTCCAGCGGCACTACCGCCAAGCCCAAAGCCATCGTGCACACCACCGGCGGCTACCTGGTGGGCACCGCGACCACCCACCACTACATCTTCGACGTCAAGCCGGACTCCATCTTCTGGTGCGCCGCGGACATCGGCTGGGTCACCGGCCACAGCTACATCGTCTACGGCCCGCTGTGCAACGGCACCACCGGCGTCATCTACGAAGGCACGCCCGATTATCCGGACCGCGACCGCTGGTGGGACATCATCGCCCGCTACAAGGTGGACATCCTGTACACCTCGCCCACGGCCATCCGGACGCACATGAAGTGGGGCCCCGAGTACGCCCAGAAGCACGACCTCAGCTCCCTGCGCCTGCTCGGCACCGTCGGTGAGCCGATCAACCCCGAAGCCTGGATCTGGTATCGCGACCACATCGGCGCCGGCAAAACCCCCGTTGTCGACACCTGGTGGCAAACGGAGACCGGCATGATCATGATCACGCCGCTGCCGGGCATCACCACCACCAAGCCGGGTTCGGCCACCAAGCCCTTCCCCGGCGTCGAAGCCGCCGTCTTCAACAATGAGGGCCAGGAGGTTGGCCCAGGCGGGGCTGGCTATTTGGTCCTCAAGAAGCCCTGGCCTGCCATGCTGCGCGGCTTCCACAAGGACCCCGACCGCTACCAGCAGACCTACTGGTCACGCTTCCCCGGCGTGTACTTCGCCGGTGACGGCGCGCGTGTGGACGAGGACGGCGACTTCTGGCTGATGGGCCGCGTGGACGACGTTATCAACGTTTCCGCCCACCGAATCTCGACCATCGAGGTCGAGAGCGCCCTGGTCGACCACCCCGCTGTGGCCGAAGCTGCCGTCTGCGGCCGCGCCGATCCGCAGACAGGCCAAGCCATCGTGGCCTTCGTGACCCTCAAGGGCGGCAAGGATGGCTCGGAGGAGATGATGCGCGAGCTGCGAGCGCACGTCGACAAGAAGATCGGCCCCATCGCCCGCCCGGCCAACATCGTGTTCACGCCGGAGCTCCCCAAGACGCGCTCGGGCAAGATCATGCGCCGCTTGCTGAAGGATGTCGCCGAAAACAAACCCCTGGGCGATACCACGACCCTCGCCGACGCTACCGTCGTCGACGAGATCGCCCGCCGCGGCCGCGAAAGCGCCGCCAAAGGCGAAGAAGAGTAAAAGTCCCCTCGCCCGCCGCAGCGGGAGAGGGCTAGGGTGAGGGAGCCTTTGCTCCGGCGATTGCTCCGCGCAGGCCAATCCCATTGATAGCGGCGCCGGAGAACAGCAGCACGGCCGCTAACCGCGTGGCCAGGCTGAAAGCTGTCGCCGAGGCTTCCTTCGACGCCTGGGCGAGCTCAGGCGCAGCGTCGGAGGCAGGCCGGTTCAGTGGCGCGACCGCAGCCCGGACATCCGTGCTGGTCGTGTCGACCCCCGGTAACTGGCGGGCCAGCGCGGAATAGAAGCTGGCCGTCACGGCGATGAACACCAGGGCGCCCGCGAGCTGCGGTCCTATGCGCGAGATGGCGTTGTTGATGGCCGAGGCCAAGCCGGAGTGCTCGTCCGGCACCGAGCTCATCAGCACGCTCGTCAGCGGCGCTACCATCACCGCCGCTCCGGCGCCGAACGCCAGCGCAGCCGGCAGCACGTCGATGATATAGCCGGCAGGTGGTATGAGGCTGACCGGGTCGCCTGCACGCGCCGCCCAAGTCGCACTGCTGGCTGGGATGCGCGACAGCCACAGCAGCCCGCAGCCCATGAGCGTGGGGCCCAGCACGAGGAACCGACGCAACCCAAAACGCGCCGCTAAACTGCCAGCCGCGGTCGAAAACGAGGCGATCATGACGCCCGACGGCAGGCTGGCCAGGCCGGCTGCCAGCGCTGAATAACCCAGAGCCCCCTGATAGAACAGCGCCTGAACGTAGTAGCTCACGTACAAAGCGCCGTAGATCACCAGCGTCGACAGGTTCATGACCGTGAAGTTACGCGCCCGGAACAGCTCCAGGGGCACCAGCGGATTGCGCGAGCGCCGCATGAGCGGCACGAACGCGGCGCAGGCTATCAACCCTATCGCCAGGGCGACAAAGGCGCTGGCTGCTTGCCAATTGCTCTCCTGGCCCCGAATGCCTCCGAACGCCAGGCCTCCTATGCCGAGCGCGATCACGCCGGCGCCCAGCCAATCGAAGTGGCCTGTCGCGTGCTCGTCGCGCGTTTCCGTCACGTGCGCCAGCGTCAAGCCAAGCGCCACAGCCGTGATCGGCAGGTTAATAAGGAACGCCGCCCGCCACGAGAGCGTGTCGACCAGAATGCCGCCGATCGGCGATCCCAGGGTAGTTGTGGCGGACGAAGCCGCGGCCCAGATGCCGTACGCCCGCGGCCGATCTGCTTCGTCGAAGTGCGTATTGATCAGCGCCATCGAACCTGGTACCAGCAGCGCGCCCGCGGCTCCTTGGATGATCCTGAACATCACCAACAGCTCCAGGTTCGGCGCCAGCCCGCACAGCGCCGAAGTAAGGCCGAACCCACCCAGTCCGATGACGAACATCCGCCGGCGCCCGTAATAGTCGGTCAGCGCGCCGGCCAGGATGATCAGCGCGCTGAGGCTGAGCAGATAGCCGTTGTAGACGTAGGACTGCCCCTCCAGCTTGCCGAACAGATGGCTGGGCAACTGTTCGCCGATCCGCTCCAATGCGACATTGACGATGGTGGAATCGAGGTACACGGTAGCGGAGCCGAGCACGGCCGCCACCAGGGTCCAGCGGCGGGAGGCGTCAGCTGCCTGCAAGCCGCGCCACCACCGGCGCGAATGGCTCCATGGCTTCGGCGAAGACGCACACGTAGGACGCGTCCCAACGTTCCCGCCGCACCCGCAGTTCCTCCGCCATCTGGTCCGTCGTACCAATGAGCGCCAGGGGTGAGTCCAGGACCGCCTCGGGCGAGATGTGCCACACGCCGGCCTGCTCCTCGGCCGCGCCGCGGCGGCCGGCAGTGACGATCGTCTTTTGCATGAGCAGGTTGAGCTCAAGCTCCGCGTAGCGTTCTCCGGCCGCCTTTCGTATCAGCGCGATCTTCTCGTCGAATGCGGCTGAGGAGGCGTTCAGCCAGTCCAAGCCGCCGCCAGGCAGCGACTGCATGGCGATGCTGACGATGTCCGCCTCTCGCGCAGCCAGCCTGAGCATCCGCGGTCCGCCACCGCCAATCACAAGGGGCATGTGCGGCCGCTGTTTGGGCTTCGGCAGGCCCTCCAGCCCGTCGATGGCGAACTGCTGGCCGTGGAAGGTCAGAGGGCCCTCGGCGAATAGGCCTTTCAGGATGTGCAGCGTCTCGCGGAAGCGCTCGGCCCGCACGCCAGGCGGATCGAACGGAATGCCGGTCTGCTGGTAGTCCGTCAGCATCCAGCCGGCCCCCAGGCCGAGCTCGAAGCGTCCGTCAGTGAGCACGTCGATGGACGCCGCTTCTTTCGCCAGCAGCGCCGGATGGCGAAAGTCGACGTCGCACACCATCGTGCCCACCCGCAGCCGCGACGTGGCCTCGGCGGCTGAAACGAGCGCTGCGCCCATCGTCAGGTGGGCGCCGAAATGCTCCGATACCAGGAAGGTGTCGTAGCCCAGGTCCTCCGCCCGCCGCGCCAAGGCCTGCCACTCGGCTTTCGACGGTGCGCCGCGATGGAGGACGCCGAACCGGAACTTGCGCGACGTCAAGGCCGGACTAGCTGCCGGGAGCGCCGCTCTTGTCGAGGAAGCCGCTGGCTTTGAGCTGATCCAGGATCTTGCTGGTGTAGAAGGGCTGGATCTTTTCCTTGGTCATGTTCTTCTGGTTATCCAGCACTTGGCCCATCACCGTGTCCAGCGCCGCCTGGCTGGGCTGGAGGTTCTTGGCCTGCAGGCTCTTGTAGTTGTCGTAGGCCTCCTGCAGGTAGCTGTCGTCCATCTTCATGTATTTCTTGACCAGGCTCTTGGTGAAGTCCGGGTTGTTGTAGGCGTAGGCGCCGCCTTCTTCCAGCGCTTCCAGCATGCGAACTGCCTTCTCCGGCTCCGAATCGACAACCGTCTGCGCCACGTGGAAACCGTTGGGGTTCCAGGCGATGTCGCTCTTCGTAAGGTCGTTCAGCAAGTGAAGCTTGGCTGCTATCTCAGGCTGCAGCAGTGGCGGAGTGGCGGCAATTGCCTGCACCTGGCCCGAGAGGATGGCAACCTGCTGGTCGCTGGTCGTCGCTTCGGTGAGGAAGGTGATCTTGTTCTGGTCGATGCCTACCTTTTTCAGGTAGAGGTTGAAGGCCGTTGCGGACTCCGAAGCAGGCCCAGAAGTCGCCACGGTTTTGCCAATCAGCTGCTCGGGCGAGGTGATGCTGCTGACGGAGTAGATGTCGAACGGCTCCTTGTTGCTGAACACGGCCATCATGCGCGTCTTCGCGCCCGAGCCGACGCCCAGGGCTGACGCGTACGGCCCGGCCCCGATGAGGTCAACCTGCCCGGCGATGAGCTGATCGAGCGCCGTCCGGCCGCTGGCCAGGATCGGCGTCGCCGGGTCAAAGCCGTACTTCTTGAACATGCCGGCGTCGATCGCCGTCCACAGTGGTATTTGTAGGATGACCGCTCCGCCGTAGGCCGTCTTCAACGGCTCCAGCTTGCCCGCGGCGCTTGCTCCCGCCACTCCGCTGGCCTGGGCACTGGCCGCTGCTGATGGCTTTGCCGATGCCGCTGCGCTGGCCGCCGCCGAGGGCTTGGCCGATGCCCCTGCGCTGGTCGCCGCGGAGGGCTTGGCCGCCGCCGAGCTTGCCACCGGAGCCACGCTTGGCGCCGCCGACCCGCCACAGCCGGCCAATAGCGCCACTGCCGCAACGCAAATCGAAACTCGTCTCATCGTTACTCCCATCCTCTAGCTTCTCATTTCCAGCTGCTGACTACTGGAATCGTACGCTGATTCAGCGCGGGCGCTTTATGGCCACCGCCAGCCCGGCCACCATCAGGATGACCTGGTCGGCCGCGGCGGCCAGCATTTGGTTGGCAAGCCCAAGCGCGTCCCGGTACTGCCGCGCCAGCGCATTGTCCGGCACGATGCCCAGCCCAACCTCGTTGGTCACGGCGATCAGCCTGGCTCCCGACTGATTGCGCCACTGAACCAGCGCCTCGATCTCCGGCTGCACCGGCCGCCCGGCCAGCAGCAGGTTGCTGACCAGCAGCGTCACACAGTCCAGCAGCACGACCGGGGTGTGCTGGCTGCCGCCTATGCCGGCTCGTATGGCCACGGCGACGCTCAGCGGCTCCTCGATGGTCTGCCATTCCGCCGGCCGGTTGGCCCTGTGCTCTTCGATCCGCTGGCGCATGTCCTCGTCGCGCGCCTCGGCCGTGGCCACGAACAGCACCGGCTTGCCTGAGCCGGCCGCCAAGCGCTCGGCGTACGCCGATTTCCCACTTCGCGCCCCACCCGTCACCAGCGTGAAGCCCTCAGCCAATGCCCACCATCCGGTGCAGCAGCGGGAGATCCAAGCTGTCGGCCAGCACCGCCGCCAGCCGGTCAAAGGGATCGGCCGCGTCGCTCGCCGGCGAAACGAGGCCGAGCGAACCAAGCCAGGAGGCTCGGAAGTCCGCGTTGTGGAACAGCCCGTGCAGGTATGTCCCCCACACTCGGCCTTTCACCGCCCCGTCCAGCGATCCGTCACTCAGCCGCGCGAATGGCTCCGCGCCGTCCAGCAACGCCGTCTGCCCCATGTGGATCTGGTATGCCTCCAGCGTCTGCCCGCCGGCCAAGGCGACGCCTCGCACCTGGACCGTCGTCTTGTCGGCGGCGAACGTCGTTTCAACCGGCAGCAAGCCCAACCCGGCCACGTCAGGTTGGGGCGACTCCACGCTCAGGGGGTCGAGGATGCGCTGGCCCAGCATCTGCAGTCCGCCGCAAATGCCAACCACCGGCACGCTCATGCGCTCGATGGCTGTGGCCAGCCCTTGCTCGCGCAGCCAGCTCAGGTCACTCACCGTAGCCTTGGTGCCCGGCAGGATCACGGCAACAGCACCCGCCAAGTCCTCGGGGCGGGAAACGTAGCGCACTGGCAGCGGGTCGAAGTCGTCGAAGTTGGAGATGTGCGGCAGCTTGACCACAGCGATCGGACCACAGCCGTTCGCGCCATCCAAGGCCACGGAGTCTTCCTCGGGTAGGCCGAGCTCCGGAATGTAGGGCACCACCCCCAGCAGCGGCTTTCTGGTGCGCTGGGCGATGAACTCCAGCCCGGGCTCGAGCAGCGAACGATCGCCGCGGAACTTGTTCACGACCAGGGCTTTTACGCGATCGCGCTGAGACGATGGCAGCAATTCCAGTGTGCCCAACAGCGCCGCGAATATGCCTCCGCGGTCGATGTCGCCCGCCAGCAGCACCGGCGCGTCCGCCAGCTCGGCCACGCGCATGTTCACGATGTCGTGCTCGGCCAGGTTCACTTCGGCCGGGCTGCCGGCGCCTTCGATGACTACCAGCTCATATTCGGCCCGCAGTGCCGTTAGCGCCGACGCGACCACTCCAAGCAGCCTCGGCTTCTCGCGATAGTAAGCTGCCGCCTCGAAGCGGCCATCGACGCGGCCCATCACCACCACCTGGCTGCGGTGGTCCGCCTCAGGCTTGAGCAGTATAGGGTTCATCTCCACCTTCGGCTCGATCCGGCAAGCCTGTGCCTGAACGACCTGGGCCCGGCCCATCTCCCGCCCATCGGCGGTGGCGAACGAGTTCAGGGCCATATTCTGCGACTTGAACGGCGCCACCCGCAGCCCCAGGTTGGCAAAGTAACGGCACAGACCCGCCACCAGCACCGTTTTGCCTACCGACGAGGCGGTGCCCTGGACCATGAGCGTCCTCGCGAGTGGGAGGTGGGCGGCCTCGTTTCCCGTCTCTCGTCTCCCGTCTCTCGTTAGGGCCATTTGAGCTCGGCCATACCCTCGAGGTGACAGGTGTCGTTGAAGCTGGCCAGCCGCGGGCCGTCTGGGGTGAAGTGCAGGACGTTGAGGTTGGCATTGTGATTCCGCAGCCGCCACCACGAAGTGAGCGGGATGTCCAGCAGGATCGAGATCACGGCGTTCACCGTCCCGCCGTGAGCGATGAACAGGATTGACTGCCGCTCGTGCCGCGGCAGGACTTCCTCCATGAAGCCGCCGACGCGCTGCCCCAATCGTGCCAGCGACTCCCCGCCAGGCATCGCATAGTCGACGCGGTCGCGGTCCCGGCCGGCAACGTCGTCGGGGTACTTGTCCTTGATCTCGGCGAAGGTCATCCCCTCCCAGCGGCCAAAAGCCACTTCGCGCAGCCGTGGGTCCACGTGCAGCGGCACAGGCCGGCCGGCCAGCGCGATGGTGGTGGTCTCGAGCGCGCGGCCCAGGTCGCTGGTGTAGGCAACGTCGATCGGCTCTTCTGCCAGCCGCTTCGCCAGCCGCTGCGCCTGCTGCCGCCCGAACTCGCTGAGCGGCTCGTCGAGCTGGCCCTGGAAGCGCAACGCGGCGTTGAAGCCGGTCTGCCCGTGCCGGCACAACAGCAGCCGGCCCGACGCGATCCAGCGGCTCACAGGACCGACTCGAAGGCTGCCAGCAGCCGGACGTTGTCCTCGGCTGTTCGCACCGCGATCCGGATATGGTCTGGCAGGCCGAAGGATGCGCAGTCGCGGACCAGGCAGCACTTAGTCAGCAGCTTGCGCCGCAGCTCGCAAGCATCGCCTACTGGCACCAGGAAAAAGTTGCAGTCAGTCGGCAGCGGCCGGAGCCCGAGCCGGCGCAGGCCTTCGACTAGGTCTTGGCGCGCCGCCGACAGCCAGTCCAGGTCGGGCAGCAGCTCGGGGTGCCGCAGCGCGTACTCGCCCGCCGCCTGCGCCACGGCGTTGACGTTCCAGGGCGGCTTGACCTTGCGCAGCGCATCGATCAGTGGCGGCCGCCCGAAGGCCAACCCCAGCCGCAACCCGGCCAGCGCCGAGAACTTCGTCAGCGATCGCAGCACGATCAGATTGTCGGGCATATCAGGCGCGATGAGGGTCGGCCGCCCGGCGACGAAGTCGGCATAGGCCTCGTCCACGACGACCAGGCCCGCGGGTATCTCGGCTACCGGTGTGTAATCCCCCGTTGGGTTATTGGGATTGCAGATGAAGGCGACCCTCCCGGCGATCTCTTGCGGAAGCGGGCCATCATAGCGGCGAATGTCCGCCCGATGAATGCGGGCGGCCGCCTCGTATTCGCCGAATGTCGGCCGGCGGACGAGCACGCCGTCGCCGACCTCTAGGAAGGCGAGACCGATGAGCCAGATCAGCTCCGACGACCCGTTGCCGGCGATCACCTGCTCGGGGCCCACGCCGTATGCTTCGGCCGCCGCCTCGCGCAGCCCCTGGGATTCGCTGTCCGGATATGCGCTCACGTCCGCCGAAGCGATGACTTGCCGCAGCTCGTCCGGCATTGGCGCCGGGTTGGTGTTCACGCTGAAGTCCAACACGTCGCGCGGCGCCATGCCCAGCTTGCGCAGCTCGGCATAGTCCAGCCCGCCATGAACCCTGCTCGGAATTAGGCCCACGGCAGACGCCCCAGCGGAGTGAACGCCTGCAGCGCGGCTATCAGCGCCACGGCCAAGGCCGTTGCCGCGGACATCAGCACCACCGCGCCGGAAATCTTCCGCGGGATGAGGTTGCGCTCCTGGTCGTCGCCCAAGCGATAGTGGTCCGCTTTCTCGAGCGGCACCGCCAGCGCTCCCGCGGCCGCGGCGATGGTCCAGCCGGCGTTTGGGCTTTCCGTCAAGCCGTGGTCCCTCTGCGCCAGATCCCAGGCTCGCGTGGCGTGGAGGCCCGCCAGCCAGCTGCCTGCGACCAACAGCAGCGACGTCAGCCGCGCCGGTATCCAATTGAGGGCATCGTCCAGCCGAGCGGCGGCCCTGCCCAGGAACTCGTACTCGCCGTGGTAGCCGATCATCGCGTCGGCCGTGTTCACGAAGCGATAGGCCATGGCCCCAGGCACACCCAACAGCAGGAACCAGAACAGCGGAGCCACGATGCTGTCCAGCGTGTTCTCCGCGACTGACTCGATCGTGGCCGCCATTACCTGCCTGGGCGCCAGCTCGGCGGTGCGCCGGCTGACGAGCATCTGCGCCTCCCGGCGAGCGGTCTCCAGCTCACCGCGCTCGAGCGCGCCTTTGACCTTG